>JAEEIO010000095.1 GCA_016281405.1 Clostridiales bacterium
CGACTTTTTGGACGGCGAGCTGCCCGCCGAGGCGCAGGATAAGCTCTTTTCGGCCTCCGAAACGGCGAGAGAAAACCTCGAATATCTGCAGACGCTCCGTCTTATAAAAAGAGCCGAGAGCGAGCTTTCGGAGCCGTCGCCCGAGAAATTAAAGTCGTCGGTCTCGAACGTCGTCGGAAAGACCGTCGTTCTCAAAAGAAAGTCTAACGCCTTCACCTTTATGTGGGCGGCCCTCGCCGTAATTCTCGTTCTGGCGGTTTTATGGGCAGTTTTCTTCCCCGTTTACACGCCGTCCAAGGTCCCAGAGCCGCAGTCGTCCGCCGCGCCGTCGGCAGTCCCGTCGGAAACGTCTTCCGAGTCCTCGGACGTTCCCTCGTCCGAAGAGCCTTCCGACGTTTCGTCCGGGGAGAGCGTGTCGTCTGACGAGGAGTCGTCGGCGGTCGAATACGATTATTCGTTATATCTCCCCTACGGCATCGACGAATACCTGCCGCAGGAATATCGCGGCGAGAAATACGCCTACGCCATTTTCGCCAAGGGCACCTACGTCGCGACGCTTATGAAGGCCGACCCTTCGTCCTATAAGCTGGTTTACAATCAGCCCGGCGAGACGGCGGTTTTGCTTTGCGACAACCCCTTCGACGACACCGTCGAGGCGCTTAACAAGACCTGGTTCAAGATAACCGACGCCGTCACCGACGAAAAGTTCGACGGCATAAGCGCCGAGTCGCGCGTCGGCGTGATTTTCGTCAGAGGCGTATAAACAATACGGCGGCGCTGCCGCCGTATTTTCTTTCGGAGGTATTTATGGCATCCTCGTTTATAACTTCGGTATACGACTGCAAAAATCTCCCCGCGGACAAACCCTTCGTCGTCTTCGCAGGGCGGTCGAACGTCGGCAAGTCGAGCGCCGTCAACCGTCTTCTCGGTAAAAAGGGGCTTGCGAGAGTTTCTAAAAAACCCGGCAAGACCGCGGCGATAAATCTCTACGATTCGGGCGAGGGCTATTACTTGGCCGACCTGCCCGGTTACGGCTACGCCAGGGTGTCGCACGCCGTCAAGGAGGACTGGGCGAGGCTGATGGAAGGCTTTTTCGCAAGCGACAGAGAGATAAGGCTCGTCGTGCAGTTTGTCGACGTCCGTCACGAGCCGCAGAAGACCGACCTCGAGATGACCGCCTTTTTAGCGGCGACGGGCCTTCCCTTCACCGCCGTTTTCACCAAGGCCGACAAGCTCTCCAAGGCCGAGGCCGAGGAGAGTCTGAAGTCGGGGACGAAGGCTTTGAGGGCGACTCTGAAGGGGACGGCGGCCAATATGCTCGCCCCCGTTTTGTTCTCGGCCGAAAGCGGTCTCGGCGCCGATATTCTGGCGGCGGTTATAAGGCAATGCGCGGCCGAAAAGGAGGCCGCGGAAAGTTAACTTTTTAATGTGCATTAGTTGACATAATATTTGACGCGATATATTTGTCATTTTACACAATCAACATTTTCCACAGAGTTTTCAACAGCCCGCAAAACAAGTATCCGCGCGGCTTACGGCGATTTTTAACGGATTTTTGAGGTGGCCGCAAACGAATATCGCACTTGTTTGAAAAGCGCTGAAACGGTTTACATAATAATCTTTTTTCACATATTCGACAAAATTTTACACTTATAAAATTAAAAGTTTAACCGCCGTCCCTGCTTTCGCGCGGGGCGGCGGTTTTTCGCGTTTTTTTCGGTTTATTCCCCGTCGGGAAGAGGGGTGATTTTTTTATTCCGAAGCGTCATGAAGAAGCAAAGCGCGAGGAGCGCCGAGCAGACTTCGGCTATCGGGAAGGCGAGCCAGACGAGGTCGAGGTTGCCGCTTAAGGACAGCAGCCACGCGGCGGGGAGAAGGACTATCAACTGTCTCGCGAAGGAGATTATGAGGGCGTAAATGCCGTTGCCGAGCGCCTGGATCGCGGAGATTATGCAAATGCTTAAGCCCGCGAACATGAAGTGGGTAGCGATTATCCGAAGTCCCGGGACGCCTATCTCGAGCATCCGCTCGGAGGGGTTGAACATCCCGAGTAAAAGTTCGGGGAAAAACTCCATAAAGAGCATACCGACGGCCATTATGACGAGGGCGTAGATTATAGCGAGGTTTATTGTCTTATAGATGCGGCGTTTTTTACGGGCGCCGTAATTGTAGGCGACGATGGGCACCATGCCGTTATTGAGGCCGAAGACGGGCATGAAGATAAAGCTTTGAAGCTTGAAATAGACGCCGAAGAAGCTGACGGCCGTCTCGGTGAAGCTTATCAGAATGGCGTTAAGCAAGAAAAGCATGACCGAGCTTATCGACTGCATCATTATTGACGGCAGTCCGACGGTGTAGATCTTCTTGATTATCGCGCCGTCGGGCTTAAAGCCCTTAAAGGACAGTTTTATATCGTGATTGAGCTTGAGGTTCAAGATAAGTCCGACGACCGTGCCGCAGATCTGGCCGATGACGGTCGCCAAAGCGGCGCCCGCGACGCCCATATTGAGACCGAAAATGAAAACGGGGTCCAGAATTATGTTTACCACGGCGCCCGTGAGCTGTGTGAACATGCTTAAAGTGGTGCGTCCCGTCGACTGAAGGAGACGGTTGAAGCCTATCTCGCCGAACATGAAGATGCTGCCTGCTAAGCATATCGTCATATAGGTCGTGCCCGAGTCGACTATCTCTTCGATTTCGGTCTGGACGGCGAAAAAGGGTCTCATTATCAGAAGGCCGACGACGAGGACGATTATATAAGATACGGCGTAGAGGAAAAGGCCGTTGGCGGCGCTTTTGTCGGCCGCCTTGAAGTTTTTCTCGCCGAGCGAGCGGGAGAGAAGCGTCCCGAAGCCGACGCCCGTGCCGACGGCAAGGCCTATCAGTATGCTTTGAATCGGGAAAGCGAGGGCGAGACCCGTGAAGGCGTTTTCGCTTATCTGCGTGACGAAGATGCTGTCGACGACGTTATAGAGCGCCTGAATGAGCATCGAGGCCATCATGGGTATCGACATTGATATCAAGAGTTTTCGGACCTTTTCGGTCCCCATTTTGTTTTCCTGTCTGGGGAGGGCGTTTTCCGGCATTTTGGTTTCTCCGTGAGCGGTAAGATTCTTAAAACAACTGTATTATTATAATATGATTATAAATTAAAGTCAACTTTTTTATTATTTGTCTTGACTTTGATTTTCAAAATGGCTATAATATTATAGCTTGAATAACGAGGTGTGGCTCAGTTTGGTAGAGCGCTGCGTTCGGGACGCAGAGGCCGTGGGTTCAAGTCCCGCCACCTCGACCAAAAGTCCTCGGGTGCCTATAGGCACCCGAGGACTTTTCTATTGAACGCGGGACTTGAACCGAGCTCCGAACCGACGGAGCCGAAGGCGACAGGCGGTTCGGGAGAAAGCCCCGGTGGGGCTTTCGTCAAGCGAGTGTAGTCCCGCCACCACGCGAAAGCGAGGCTTTCGCAATGATATCCGTTCCTTTCGGAACGGATGATATGTGCCAAGGCACATGATATGCCCTTCGGGCATGATATGCACCTTTCGGTGCATTATGGAACGGATATTATATCATGCCGCGCAATGCGCGGTA
The DNA here is from genome assembly GCA_016281405.1 of Clostridiales bacterium. Classification (GTDB taxonomy): domain Bacteria; phylum Bacillota; class Clostridia; order Oscillospirales; family RGIG5299; genus RGIG5299. The sequence goes on from JAEEIO010000095.1 coordinate 3,595, forward strand.
TATCATGCGGCGAAGCCGTATATCACGTTGCGAATGCAACATATCATTTAATCGCGATTTCTTGCTTTCGCGCCTCTGCGGTATTATAACTTGACTTTTCACCGCCCCCCATATTATAATTAAATAAGACCAGTTGCGGAGGTGTAAAAACATGATTTATGAAAAACAAAACGAAACCGTAAAAACCGAAAACGTCTTCGCGGGCATAGTAGGAGCTTTTCTGTTTTCTCTTGTGGGCGGATTAGTCTGGTTTTTATTTTATCTGATTGGTTTCTTTTCAGGCTTTTCGGGCTTAATAGGCGTGATTTTGGCTATTAAGGGCTACCAGCTTTTTGCGAAAAAAGAAAGCGTAAAAGGAATAATCATCTCGTCGGTCATCGCTTTTCTGGTTTTGGTTCTCGCGTGGTATCTGTGCTTCGGCAAAGACATATACGACGCTTTTCAGGAGTGGTATAAGGCGGGAGAGGTCGACACTACTTTGACCTATTTCGAGAGTCTTAGAGCCGTGCCCGCTTTTTTGACTGATTCGGAGGTCGGACCTCAATATATTAAAGATTTGATAATCGGTTTGGTCTTCGCTTTAATCGGAGCGCTCGGCACTATAATAACCTCGATAAAAATTATAAAAGCAAAACAGGCGCTGTTAAACTCAGAGAATACAAATACCGCATCTGAAGAAATAAAAACCGACCCCGCCGAACCGACGGAGCCTCTTCGTTCGGCGCTGACAGACGAAAAAGTGCGCGAATTTCTGAAGACAAACGTTTTCGGACACGAAGTAGTGTTCAGAAGAGTCGCGAAGACAAGAGAGGAGCTCGTTATTGACGGAGCCGTTTACGCCGAATATGCTTTAACTGCAAAAGTTCAATTACCTTACGAAATGCACGCTTTTTTTGACGGTCATTATTTTGAGGCGGGCTACGGAAC
>JAEEIO010000096.1 GCA_016281405.1 Clostridiales bacterium
TCAATTCCCGTTTTTTTGAGATGTCTTTGCCAAAGGTGCTGGATTATAAATAGTGTGACGAAAAGCTCGAATACCGCGACAAACGACGATAAGCGAAAAGCCGCGGGCGAGGGGTTCAGAGTGTCGACCGTAGAATGGCTTATAGTCATAAGCGCCGGCGTAATGAGGTATTTGACCCACATCGAGGCGAAGATAAGTATGAAGCCTATGTTTGACTTCCAGTAGGAGTGCGCGCTCGGGAAAATAAAGGTGCTGAGTCCGAAGGAGAGCGGGAGCAGGAATAAAAACTCCAGTCCGTCGCAAACGGGATAAAGAATACACAACAGCGCAATAATAAACGACGCTATCGCGATGATATTTGTCTTTATGAAACTCAAGCCGGTCATTCTGAACTTATCCATTTTAACCTCCGGAAATTGCGCGGTTTATATACGAAACAAGGCCTTTTTGATTTTTATGAGTTTCAGCTTTAAGACCCTGCGGAAATCGCATTTGTTTTTGCTTAGTTTTTCAAGGGGATAATACTCCGTGTCCGAGGAGTTGCTTTCGACGAAATCAAGCTGCTCTTTATAATACTTGTCGGGGCCGGTTTTGGGCGGCAGTATGAAAGGCAGGCGCTCGTGCGGCTTCTCGTCGACGGTTCTCGCTAAAGCGGCGCGGAAGTCGGTGACGACGGCGCCTTTGTCTGCATAGAGATAATCGGCCGTGTCGTAGCCTAAAAGGCCGTTAGACTTTCGGGTCGTCGCGTCGGCGACTAACGTCGGCACGCCTTCGTAGGCCGCGACGAGAGCGCTTCCCGAACCCGCGACGGCTACGTCGATACGCGAAAAGAGTTTTTTCGGTATCGGGAACATATTTCCAAGCGGCGCTACGGTTAGATTTTCAAGGCCGTTAAACGCGCTTTCGATAACGTCTTTACGTCCCGAGACGTCGCCGACTATGACGAAGCATATTTTTTTATCGGCGTTTCCCGCGGCGTATTCCGAAACACCCTTGCATACGTCGGGAAAATAGTCTTTCGCCGTCCTGCCCAAATAACAGATAGTAAGGTCGGCGGCCGGGATGCGGCTATCGTCGAAGGGGACGTCCTCAACGGGATCGGCGGGAACGCCGAAAAAGCTGTAGCATTCGTTTTCGGGGACGGTCTTATAGCCGTCGAAAAGAAGCCTCAAAGACTCTTTGTTGATGCCGAGGAGTTCCTTGCGTTTATGTTTGAAATCGTAAAAATCAAGGTATTTTCCGTAGTCCTTGCCCGCGCCCTTAAAGGTCTCGTTGCAAAGGAAGCAAAAATGCTTGCCGCCGAGGCGCTTAGCGACTATATCGCCCCAAAGAGACGTTGCGCTCGTGTGAGACTCGACGATAAGGCCGTCCGACGTGTCGCCGACAAGGTCGGCTATGCGGTTTGTCACGGCGTCGATCTGCTTATAATTCCAGCAGTAAGGCGGAAGGCCCGTCTCGGCAATGCCGCCCGCGGCATATCTCTGAAGCCCCGGGATCTCGCACTTGCCGCCCGACGTTCTTGAATAGACGACGAAGGTCTGCCAGCCGCTTTTTTCCAGAAAAACGCTCTTGCCGTATAAGTATAGCTCCATACCGCCTATATGGTAAAGGTCTGAGGTGAGAAAGAGGTATTTTTTCATTTATCGCTACCGCCGATATCCCACATATCGCCGATTATTTTATCATATTCGGCGGGATAAAACGTCTCATGTCCGCCGCCGCTGGAAAAAGTCATTTCTCCAAAATAGATTTTGCCGTCGACATTATACAAATCAACTCGCACATGTGAAAAACCTTTGCAAAGCTTTGCCGCTACATCAACCATTTCATCAAAATTAACCGGTTTTTCAATAACGCCGTCATACGCGGGGAAACCTACCGTCCAAGGTTGTAAATTCCATTGAGTATCGTAAACGTTACGGCAATGATTCGTATACCTGCCCACGTCTACCCAACAGAATTTAACTTCTCCGTTGAAACATAAGAACTTGAAATCATCGAGATTTCCTTTCGAATCTTCAATATATTTTTCTATTATTATTTTCGGCTCAATGCCTATGTAATGGGGTTGAAACCCGCCGTAAAAAGCATACTGAATCTTTAGCCATTTCGCCATAGTTTTCTTTGCGTTTTTTATATCGAGGCTTTTTTTGTCTTTTACTATAATATTAAACTTTGACGCATGGTTTGCTTTCATGACAAAACGGTCAGGAAGAACGCTGAAATTTATCTCGTCAGGCGTTTTGTAAACACCTATGACCGGAATTAAATACTTTTCGCCTATTTTTTCTTTTACCCAGTCTCTTACGGCTACCTTGTCCGATAAAACCGTTTTTCTTTTATCGGTTTCATAGACCTCGGCATACTGTATTTTTTGGCTATAAGTAACTGGGTGCTCTAGGTCAAACGGAGCAAACCCTCTTGACGTCCAGTCTTTCATTATCATAGCGGGAAAGTCCTTTTCCGCAGTCTTTTTACTTTTGTAATAATTTAAATTTTTTCTAATTTTCAAAATACTGCGTTTGAGATGCGGGAAAGTTTTGTCGATTTTCTTAATAAGCTTCATGTCGATTCCTCCAAATAGTAACTTTCTGTTAAAGCAGAACTAATTATTCCTTTTATAGCACTCTTCGATGAGCCGTGACGCGACGGTCGCCCACTTGTATCTGAGGGATCTTTCGGTGCATCTTTTGGAAACGTTTTCATAGTCGGCTACTATCAGTTTTATTTTTTCGGCTATTTCGGCAGGGTCCGTATCGGAGACCGCGTAGCCGACCTCGCCGTCATCGAACTGACCGTCGAAGCCCTGTCCCCTCGTGTATATGACGGGAAGGCCCTGCGACATCGCCTCGGCGTAAACGAGACCGAAAGTCTCTTTGTGCGAAGGCAGGACGAATACGTCGGCGTCGCGGTAATAGTTAATAAGCTCTTCCTTTTTCTTTTTGCCGACGTAGTTTACGAAATACTTGGACGCGAAAAGCTCGCGGTAAAACTCGTCGCCAATATCGCCCGCGACCGTCAGTTTTACCTGCCAGCCGTCGCGGATGAGTATCTCTGCCGCCTCGGTGACGGCTTCGATATTCTTCACCCTTTTAACTCTGCCGACCGATATAAGCTCGATTCTCTTTTCAAATTCGGTTCCGCTTTTGACGCGGGCGAAAGAGTTTTCAAGGTAAAACTTGTCGATACCGTTTGGTATGACTCTCGCTTTGGTTTCGACGTTTTCGCGAAGCTCATCGGGCAATTTGGAAAGCATGTTCTTTTTTGTGGAGAGGCTTAAGAATACGACGCTTTTGGCGAGGCGCAGGTTTTCAAGTCCCATCTTTTTCAGATGAGGGAGTTTCCAAAGAAAACGGTTGTTTACGTCGGTGTTTTTTACCGAAACGACGTAAGGTATATTTAGCTTTTCGGACACCTTACGCGCTATATAGCCGTCGCAAAAGGTCATGTTGCCGTGGATGACGTCGGGCTTTATCTTTTCGGCAAGGGCGAGACACTGTTTTACCGCTTTATTGAGTTTATACTTGTAAAAAACCGGACCGCGGGCCCTCCCGCCGCTTGTCCCGAGTGAAACGAAATCGGGATAGTCAGTTTTCTTTATTTTGTTCTGAATTTCGTAATAAAAGAGAAACGACTCGTTGCCAAGCTCACGAAACACTTTCATCAGACTTGGCTGAACGTTTTCGTAATCGGCCGTGACGTATAGTATCCGCATCGGTTTTTCTCCTTTTTTTGCGTCTTATTTATCGGGTTTTAATTCTTCTCAGAACGTTTTTGATCAGGCCTTTAAGATTGACCTCGCCGTATTTTTTCATAGCCGCCTCGTAGCTGCTTATGCGAAGGGTCTGGAATACCTGAAGGCGGAAGGATGATACTGCGGCGGGTTTCATAAGCGAGTTTTGCGCCGTCTCCTCTTTTTTAACGGCGACGGCTTTTTCGGGTCCGGCGCGTCCGAAAAGCCGCTCGCCTTTTTCGGAGTTTACAAGAACGAGCGAAACGCCGAGTTTATCGGCAAAGTCCTTATAATTCTTCTCGACGCCCCAGAAGTCTCCTATCGTCAGGTCGGCGGGGCGATCGTAGTTGGTATAGGGACAGGAGCCGCAGGAAAGTCTGTTTATCATGCTGTGTGAGAAGAGATTGTTAAAAGACTGAAGCCACAGCTTGTTTTTGACGGCTTTGCCGTCTATGACAGCCGAGACGTTATAGCCTCGCCAGCCGAGGCTCTTGTCACGGAAGCGGAAGGTTTCAAGCTCGCCTTTAGACTTAAGATATCCTATAAACTTATCGAACACCGCGGGACTCGGGACACCGTGGCAGATAATATCGCAGGTATAGAGATTTTCGTATTTTTCGCCGAGGAAATCGAGAAGGCCCTTGACCTGGCAGGCTGTGCCTACGAAAAGGACGGTTCTGCCCGATTTCAGGTATTCTTTGGTTTTCGCATAGCAGTCGGCAGTCGCGCTCTGCAGATAATAAGTCCCGCGCATCGGGGCCGCCTCTTCCATATTTTCCGCGAAGGCGTGGCGGACTTTGAAATCTTTATCCATGGCGGCGGCGCAGACTACGCCGTTTTCCGCGAATATCTGCGAGGCGAGAGCGTAAAACATGCCGCCCGAGGAACTCTTTAACCTTACGGCGTCGTCGTTTTTAACGCCGTAATAGCTCTGCTTCTCCGCAGAGGGCGGCGCGGTGTAGACCTGGCAAACCGCATGGCATTTATGACAGTTTATACATTTATCCTCGTCCAGGCTCGGGAAAAGGAAGCCCTCGTCGTCGCTTTTCATGGTAATCGCGCCGACGGGACAGGCGTTTTCACAGGCGCCGCATCCGAAGCAACGGCTGTCACGGCAAAAGAGCTTATTTTCGGGAGTTTTCTCGAAAGGAAGGTCCGGCTCGTCGAATAAGGCGCGTCTCAGATACTCGCGCGAATAGGCTAAGTGGCTTTCGAGTTTTTTATCGACCTCTTCGTAGTCGATGGGTGCCAACACGTCGGCGGCGGTCGTGACACTTGTAAGAGCCCTGCTTTCAAGGCCCGTTATTTTAAGAAGATTGAGTATTCTTTCGTCCTTGCCTCGGTCGCCCGTGAGTATAGCGACGAAAGGCTTGTGATATATGACCGAAATAGCGAGGCAATGGAAGGATGCCGTTACGACGAGTTCTGCCGACTGTATTTCGTTCAGAAACTCCTCGGGAGCCATGGAAAGGCGGGTTTTTATTTTGCCGCCGAAAAGCTCGCCGAGGCTTATATGAGTGCTTAAGACGTGGAGCTTGGCGTCGGTCTTGTAGCCGGTGTTCAAAAAATCGGTTATCTGACTCTGACGGTTGGCGTAAATGAATACGTGTTTATCTTTCGGCGCGGGCCAGTCCTCGCGGACTTTATCCCATACTTCCCTTCCCGCCAGGAAAACGGGGTCGAGAACGAGATGGGCGTCGCGGCCCGACGTCTCTTTTATAAGGTCGACGCCGACGCTCTCCCTTGTAGACAGTCTGTTAAACTTTTTGAGAAGCTCGCCGTATTTTTCCGAAATACCGTCGGAAAGGGCGCTTAATCCGAAGCTTGACGAATAAGATATTTTACGGGCGTCGTCCTCTACGAAGTCGAGTAAAAAGGCATAGTCGCCGCCGTTATTCGAAAAGTTCCAGACCTGGTCGCTGCCGACTATAAACTTATCGTAGGCTCCGTTAAGCTCGGACGCCTGCTTGGAGGTTTCGTAAATCTTTTCCGTCGTTTTCAGATATTTTGCGTAAAACGCCTTGAACTTTTTACCGCGTTTCGCCATAATCGGCCCGCCGACCAGCGCCTTCGCTGCGCTGACGGGTTTCCTTTCGCGGACGGCCTGACGGAACTGATACTTCATATCGTAGGCGTTTTTTCTGTGTTCGTTGCGATAGTCTATATATTCGCAGTCGGCGCCGAGTTTTTCCACGGCAGACTGAAGCGCGTAGGCCTGAAGGGCCGCGCCGTAATTATAGGCGTTATGAAACGACAGAAGAGCTACTTTCATTTACTGACACCTTTTATAGCATCGGAATAGAGCTTTTCCAACCGCTCCGAAATATCGATCCAGTTGAAGACGCCGCAGTTTTTGACGCAGTTTGCGGAGATATTCGCGAAATCGCCGACCGTCTTTTCAACGGCGGCGGTTATCTCGCCGACGTCGTCGGCTTTGACCGAAAAACCTACCTCGCCGTCTTCAAACATGCCGTCGAAGCCCTGCCCTCTCGTGTAAATGACGGGCATCGCCTGAGTCATGGCCTCGGCGTAGACGCGGCCGAAGGTCTCGGAAAACGAGGGCATTATAAAGACGTCGGAGGCGCGGTAGTAATCTATGAGCTGTTCTTTTTTGAGGTAGGATACGACCGAGACGTTTTCGCTCGAGTCCAAAAGCGCCTTTACCTCTTCGTCGAGCACCTGACCTATTACGGTGAGGTGCGCGGCCTCGCCTTTTTCGTTAAGTCTCTTGAGAACTTCTATAGTGGTTTTAAGGTTTTTGTTTTTATCGATTTTGCCGACGCAAAGGAGTTGCAGTTTATCGTGCACGGCCTTTTTCGGTTCGGAGATGTTTTCAAGCCAGAACGGCTCGAGGCCGTTGGGTATTACGTCGCATTTTTTCTCCACGGCGGCGCGGCTTTCGCCATTGAAGCAGGTATTCAGGAATTTCTCTTTATAGGCCTTCGAGAGAAAGAGAACGCCCGCCGCGTTTTCGACGACCTTTTTCGCAATTCTTTTGAAAACGGGTATCTTCATAAAGACGTTAAGGTCGGTGTTTCTTACCGAAACGACGTAAGGAACGCCGTATTTCTTATAAAGCTTATAGACCGCCCAACCGCCGTTGAAAAGGGTGTGGCTGTGGATAAGATCGAAACTCTTTACATCGACGTTTTTTTCGATCGAATTCTTTATTTTTCTCTGTTTCGTGAAGAAAAAGAAACGGTCGTATTTGTTGAAGCACTCGCGGTGAACGACCTTGTCGTCCATAATTGCTTTATACTTATCGTCGACCTTCGCGCCCTTTGCGACCGCGTTGAAGGCGACAATCTCGGCGCCGCGCTTTTCGAGATAATTCATCGCGTCGCGAAAGACCATCGCTCTGTGATAATAAGTGCAAACGTATAAAATGCGCATTTCTGCCTCCGCGTCAAGCGATAATTACAGTCTCCACCAGAGGAAGCCGGACTTGTTGAGGTCGGCGACCTTGTATAGGCCTTTGACGTCGATAAGAACTTTTTCGCCGTCGGAGGTTTTTTTGAAGAGTTTATTTATGTCGGCAAGCGACAGGGCGCGGAACTCGTTATGGGCGACGGCGACTATGACGCAGTCGGCGTCGGCGACGTCCTCCAACTTGGTCAGTTTTACTCCGTATTCGCGCATGGCGTCGCGCTCCGACGCCCACGGATCGACGACGACGGGCTCTATGCCGTAGGTGTTAAGCTGTTTTATTATATCGTCGACCTTGCTGTTTCTCGTGTCGGGGCAGTTTTCTTTGAAGGTGAGGCCGAGGATGACGACCTTGCTCTTCTTCGGGGCCTGACCCGCTTCAATCATCTTTTTGACCGCTTTGTCGGCGACGTAGGCGCCCATACTGTCGTTGACGATTCGTCCGTTAAGAATTATCTGGCTGTGATAGCCGAGCTTTTCGGCCTGATACGTGAAATAGTAAGGGTCGACGCCGATGCAGTGTCCGCCGACGAGTCCGGGACGGAAGCCGAGAGCGTTCCATTTCGTGTTCATGCCGTCGACGACCTCGTTGGTGTCGATATCCATCTTATCAAAAACCATGGCGAGCTCGTTCATAAAGGCTATGTTTATGTCGCGCTGGCTGTTTTCGACGACCTTTACCGCTTCGGCGGTGCGAAGGTTGGAGACGGGATAGGTGCCGACCTCGATGACGAGGTCGTAAACTGCCTTGATCTCGGCGAGAGCCTCTTCGTCGATACCCGAAACGATCTTGCGGATATTGTGAAGGCGATGCACCTTGTCGCCGGGGTTGACGCGCTCGGGGGAATAGCCGATTTTGAAATCGACGCCGCACTTGAGGCCCGACTCTTTTTCAAGGATGGGGACGCAGACGTCCTCGGTGCAGCCGGGATAGACGGTCGATTCGTAGACGACTATGGCGCCCTTCGTGAGGTTGCGGCCGACTATTTCGGACGCGCCGACGACGGGGGTGAGGTCGGGCGTGTGGTCGGTGTTGACGGGAGTGGGGACGGCGACTATTATGAATTTAGCCTTTTTGAGTTCGGCCTCGTCCGAGGTGAACCTGATGGCGGTTTTCTTTATCTCGTCGTCGCCGACCTCTTTCGTCGGGTCGACGCCCGACTTGTAAAGCTCGATTTTGGCTTTGTTGAGGTCGAAGCCTATGACGTTAAGTCCTTTCTTCGCGAAAGCGTGGGCTATAGGCATGCCGACGTAGCCGAGGCCGACGAGCGCGAGCGATTCTTTTTTGGCGACAAGCTGTTCGTAAAGATGCATTTTTATATCTCCTTTATTATTTAGCTTCAATGACCGAAATCACTTTTTCGGAGAGAAGCTTGAAATCATAATCCTTTGCGCATTCAGCGGCGTTTTTCTTGAATAACGAAAGAGTTTCTTTCGGAAGTCCGCAAACGTATTGAATCGCGTCCGCGATAGCTTCCGGAGTCTGCTCCTTAACCTCGATACCGCACTGCTTTTCCTGAACTATACTGTATCCGACGGTGTAAGTCATAAGTATCGGGCTTCCCGAGGCAAGATACTCGAAAAACTTGTTCTGACTCTGACCGTATTTATCGAGCGACGTGCTCTTGTTGTGCAGAATCGCGATGTCGGCTTGCGACAGAACGCTCGGTATCTCGCTTTTCGGGACCTTCCCCATAAACAAAACGCAGGTAAGTCCCATATCTTTCACCCTTTGCTCCAAGCCTTCGCGTTCGTCGCCGTCGCCGAATAAGAAGAGTTTGTAATTCTCGACGCCTCTGTCTTTCAGTATCTCGGCGGCACTTATCAAAATTCCGATGTCGTTGACTTTTCTAATTGAGCCGGCGTATACGATACGAATTTCGCCGCAGTCCGTTAAGATCGGGTTATTATACGGATGGGCGGTAAGATTGACGGTGTATTCGTCCAAATCTACCCCGTTGCTAATACAGACAACTTTACTCTCGGGTATTTCCTTTTCCCAGCCTCTGTCGACAATGTAATCGTATCCGCCGGGCCACGTCATAACGACTTTTTCCGCTTTTTTGTAAATCTTTTTTTCAAAAGCGTAAAGCGCCTTCGCGATTGCGGTATCTTTTTTCAGCATTCCGTATGCCACAAGGCTTTCGGGCCAGAGATCTCTGACTTCGCAGATGCATTTTATTCCGAACCGCTTAGCGATTTTCAAACCCGCGGCAAGGGTAAGCGGGTGAACCGAGGAAGCGTAAATAATGTCCGGCTTCCCGAATTCGGCGGCGAGCCGTTTTGACGCCTTTATGACGTTTCGGTAGAAATCTGCCATATTCATTATTCGGGCTTTGCCGTTTCCGGTATAGGGTCTCGACTTAACGAATACGAACGGGACGTCTATCTCCTCGGCCTTATGAACGTGAAGCAGAGAGTCGTCGTCAAAGTAAAGTTCCGAATCGGAATTGTGTTTCGAATTACTGCAGATTACTATCGGCTCGTAGCCTTTTTTCCGCAGGTATTTTGCTATCCAGTAATGACGCATGCCTTTTTCGAAGTACATCTGTCCGGCATAATGATTCATTATCCAAATTTTTTTTTGCAAATGGTTTACCTGCCTTTCAATAGCCTTGCAGGAACGCCGACGTAAGTTCCCGGAGACGTTATATCTTTTACGACGGCAGCGCCCGCTCCTATTATGCAATCGGGGCATATTTTCAGATTGTTTATAACCGTCGCTCCCGTGCCTATCCAGGTGTTGTCACCGACAGAGACGGTGCCGCAGACGTGAGCACCCACCGCGACGTGAACGAAATCGCCTAAAACACAGTCGTGGTCGACCGAAGCGCAGGTGTTGACGATGCAGCCTTTACCGATACGCGAATACGGATTCAAAACGGCGCCCGCCATGACGATACTGCCCTCGCCAATCTCGACTCCCTCGCCGAGAACGGCGGCGGGGTGAACGAGCGTGACGATACGCCTTTTTGAAAAGAGACTGAAGAACTTTTTTCTCGCTGACGGATCTCCTATTGCGACGAAGACGTCTCCGTCCGATCCCGCGGCCGCTTCGGTTTTTCCCGCGACCGTCCATTTTCCAGAAGAGGTAAGCCCTTCTCTGTCGTCAAAGAAAACTATTTCGTCATAGCCGCTTTTTTCGGCTATATCGGCGGCGACTTTGCCCTGGCCGGAAGCGCCAATAATTAACAGCTTCATCAGTTTGACCCGCTCCCTTTGAATTCTTCCATGGTTACCGACGTCTCGGAGCTTATGCCTTCGCGTTTTAATACCGTTTTTACCGTTGCGAAAATAATTCCAATATCTGTGCGAAAAGTGACGCAATCAACGTATTTCAAGTCCCATTGGAATTTTTCTTCCCAATTTATCGCGTTTCTGCCGTGCACCTGCGCGAGTCCCGTAAATCCGGGGCGGACAAGGTGCCTGCGCCTCTGTTCGGGAGTATATCTTTCGAGATATTTGACTAAAAGCGGTCTCGGGCCGACTACGGCCATATCACCTTTGACGATATTCAGCAGTTCAGGGAGCTCGTCGAGTGACAGGGATCGAATAAACTTGCCGTATTTATTGAGTCTTTTATCGTCAGGGAGAAGGTTGCCGTCCTTGTCTTTTGCGTTCGACATTGTGCGAAATTTGATGAGTTTGAATATCTTTTCTTTGCCGTTTTTCCCGATTTTTCCCGGACGTAACTGAGTAAAGAAGGGGTTGCCTCTCATCGCTATCGCGCCCGCAACTGTAAGAATAATCAGAATCGGCGAAAGCACTAACAGCGCGAAAAGCGCGCAAAGAAAACCAAGCGGACGCTTGAAAACCCGCTCGTATATTCCGAAGGGTTTATGCCGCATTAGCTCTTCGCTCATTCGAAGCACCTGCGGATGGCGTCGATTATCACGGACTGCTGATCCGCCGTCATATTGTTATCGCTGGGCAGGCAGAGACCTCTCTCGAATATGTCGGCGCCGATATCCTCCACTCCGCCCGCTATGTAGGCGTTGGTCCTGCATCTGCCCGAGCCGTCGACGGTGATAAACTCGTTCATGCGGTAAAGGGGTTGCATGTGCATCGGTTTCCAGATCGGACGCCCGTCGGCGTTTACGTATTTTATCGCCTCGAGAATCTCGGTCGGGCAGGATTTGCCGTGTTCGGGCACGTATACGGCGTCGTTATCCGACCTGACCTGCTTGCACATAGCGGTTTTGTCAATTATCATGGCGCTTAGCCAATAGTTAGGAGCGGAGTTCTTTTCGTCCCACGGATTCATGTTTACGGGAAGACCCTTTAAGCCGTCGCGGTATCTCTCCCAGACCGCTTTCTTCTGCGCGATATGCTCTTCGAGGTGGGGATACTGTCCTCTTATACATCCGGCGACGATATTGCTGAGGCGATAGTTGTAGCCGACCTCCTCGTGCTGATACCAGGGGGCCGCTTCCCTCGCCTGAGTCGCCCATTTGCGGACGCGGTTGGCGGTCTCGAGGTCGTTCGTGAGCAGACATCCGCCCGCGGAGCCGGTTATTATTTTATTGCCGTTATAGGAGACGGCGGCATAGTCGCCGAAGCTTCCTATCTGTCTTCCCTTGTAAGTAGCGCCCATGGCCTCGGCGGCGTCCTCGATGATAAGCGCGCCGTGCTTTTCACAGATGGCCTTTATCTCGTCGATTTTTCCGGGGAAACCGTAGAGATGGGCGAACATAACGAGCTTGACGTCGGGATACATCTCAAAAGCTTTTTCGAGAGCGACGGGGTCCATATTCCAAGTGTCGCGCTCGGTGTCGATAAATACGGGAACGCCGTGCTCGTAAACGACGGGGTTGACGGTGGCGTCAAAGGTCATGTCGGAGCAAAAGACGCGCTTACCCTCGAGGGCGCCCTTGCCCGCGGCGGGTCTGCCGTATATCCTCTCGCCCGCGGCCTTGACGCAAAGATGAAGCGCCGCGGTGCAGCACGCAAGACCGACGGCGTATTTCACGCCCGCCTTTTCGGCGGCGATTTTCTCGACGGCTCTGACGTTTTCGCCCTCGGTGGTTATCCAGTTTGAGTCGAAGGCGTCCTTGACGTAGTCGAGCATCTCGCCGTGGCGGGTGGCTATGGCGAGATGGACGTGATTTTCGAGAGGCTTAAGATTTGTTTTGTCGAACATTTCTATTCTCCTAAAAAACAAATAAATTACTAATATATAATTTATAGTCAGAAAATATTATAGCATAATTAAAAAGTCTTTTCAAGCGTATTTATGCTTTTTTACAAAAAATACCGTCGGGAAAGGCCTGGATTAGCCCGCGTTTTCGGTAAATTTGCGCGCAAAAAAAGAAACGGTCGTGCTTAATGCACCTGTGGTTTCAACGCCACATTCCGTTTCCGTAATTATTATACCATAGCTAAAGCACCGTGTCAACCGTTTTTTCGTCGTATGTGAGAAAACAAATAAATAAGCGCCGAAAAGTCCGAAGACTATCGGCGCTTTTTAATGTAATGGTTATAGACTTTACAGGTTTTAAACCGTGACGTCAAGCCGTTTTCGCGGTATCAGGCAAATCCTTTTTTACATTCTTTGCCTATCGCCTTGCGGTGGGCGAAATAGAGCTCCTCGGTGGCAAGAGCCATCTTCGTGACCGAGAATTCGCAGTCGTGAGGGTAGATATACCAGGTGTCCTCAAGGGTGTTCAAGTCGACGCAGTCGCCGTGCTTGCCGAGGTAGTTATATTCTATGTGGCAGGAGTAGAGCGACGGCACGGTTTTTATCATTTCGAAGGGGTCGCCGTCGAAATCGACGCCTTTTACGGTAAAGCCGTTCATGTCGTGGACCATCGTTCCCTCGCCGAGACAGATGAACCTTTTGGCGTTGGGGAGACTGTCGACGGTGACGGGCATTACTCCCGTCGAATAGGTGCCGTTTTCGACCTCTTTTCTGACGTTTGCGCGCTCCCATTCATACCAGTCGGGGATGTGGGAAAACTCGGTCTCGCCCTCGTCTGCCGAAAGCTCGCCGAGCTCCGACATAGTCCAGCTTTTGCCGCAGGCTTTGCAGAATATTTTAGTTCCCTTCGAGTCCATCTTATACTCTTTTCCGCAGGCGGGACACTGGTAAAGCACGCTGTGAAGGCCTTCGGCGCGGCCCTCGTAGGGGGTCTTTATTCCCTTCTCCTTCTGCCAGGCGAAGTCGTCGTATCGGAACGCCTCGAGGATCTTTTCGTTTACCTCGTCGTTTGTCGCTTTTTTAAGCTCCTCTGCGGTGAAAAGGAGCGTCATATCGGCTTCCGTGGGCTTCACTCCCCTGTCGTGGAGGTTCCAGAAGGGCGAATTGACGTGGTGTCCGTGGCAGATGAAGCTGACGACGGGTATTTTGAGAAGGCGGCAAAACGCGCCGAGGGATTCCGGGAGCACCGCCGTCGTGCCGCAAAGCGAATAGCGCGCCTCGGGGTAAAGAACGACGACGTTTCCCGCCTTCGCGGCCTTTATGAGCTTGAAGACGAGTCCGACGTCGTTCGTGAATTTGCGTTTGCAGATACAGCCGACGTCGCGAAGAAGCTTCTCGCGGCCTATGAAGCCGTCGATGGCGACGACGTAGTTGGCTTTATCGGGGTATATAGCCTTGGTGGCGACCTTGAAATCGAGAAAGGCGTTGTGGTTGCAAAGGAGGAGATAGGGCGGTTTTAAACCCTCCGTGCCGTGTTTTCTTATTATCGCGCCGTGCTTTTTGACGTCGGGGGCGCTTAGTAAATAAGTAAGCGGGCGAAGATACCATTTTGTCGTGACGGGGTCTTTCTTCATGTCAAATCTCGCGGGCACTTTTTTCATTTTAACAGCTCCGTTTCCTGATTTATTCGATTATACCAAACCGCGACGATTATGTCAACAATAACGACGAAAGGTTACCTCTTGACAACCGCGGGCGGAAAAAATATAATAGAAACATAATCAATAACTTAAGGAGTATTATGAAAAATTACGACGTTACCGGTATGAGCTGCGCGGCCTGCGCGGCGCGAATAGAGAAAGCCGTCGGGAAGGTCGAGGGCGTGGAAAGCTGCGCCGTAAATCTTCTCACCAACTCCATGTCGGTCGAGGGCGTCGCCTCCGAAAAGGACGTTATCCGCGCCGTCAAGGCGGCGGGATACGGCGCTAAGCCGAAAAAAGCGGACGGTGGGATCTCCGGCGACGGCGAAGTAAAAAAACTCGCGAAGAGGCTTGCGGCCTCGGTTTCGGTGCTTTTGGTCCTTATGTATTTTTCGATGGGCCATATGATGTTCGGCTTCCCCGTTCCTCCGATTTTCGAAAACCATATTTTCCTCGGATTTTTCGAAGCGGCGGCGGCCCTTGCGGTTATGATAATAAACGGCAAATTCTTCACGTCGGGCGTCAGGGCGCTTTTTTCAGGCGCGCCCAATATGGACACCCTCGTTGCGACGGGGTCGGCGGCGGCGTTTATCTATTCCGCGGCCGAACTCGTTCTGATGATAATCGCCTCGAATAACGGCGACGCCGAGGCCGTGATGAAATACGCAATGAACCTCTATTTCGAGTCGGCGGCCATGATCCCGACGCTTATAACCGTAGGAAAGCTGCTTGAGGCGGTCTCTAAGGGCAGGACGACGAGCGCCATAAAAGGGCTTATGAAGCTTGCGCCCGCCACGGCGACGGTTTTGAAGGACGGCGCCGAAACCGTCGTGAAGGCGTCCGACCTTGCGGTCGGCGACGTAATTATCGTCAGGCAGGGCGAAAGCCTCGCGGCCGACGGCGTTATAACCGAGGGCGAGGCGGCCGTTAACGAATCGGCGCTCACGGGCGAGTCGGTCCCCGCCGACAAGGCGGCGGGCGACGACGTTTTCACCGCGACGATCGTGATGTCGGGATATATAAAAGTCCGCGTAGTCAAAACGGGCGGCGACACAATGCTTTCGCAGATAATAAAGACGGTCTCCGAAGCGTCTTCGACAAAGGCGCCCATGGCGAGGACCGCCGATAAGGTCGCGGCGGTTTTCGTGCCCGTCGTTATGGCGCTCGCGGCTCTTACCTTCGCGGGGTGGCTGATTGCGGGTAAAGACGCCGCTTTCGCCGTGGCGAGAGCTATATCGGTGCTCGTCATAAGCTGTCCGTGCGCGCTGGGACTTGCGACGCCCGTCGCCGTTATGGTCGCAAGCGGCGTAGGCGCGAAAAACGGCATACTTTACAAGACGGCGGCCGCGATGGAGGCGCTCGGACGGGTCGAAAACGTCGCTCTCGACAAAACGGGCACCGTCACGGAAGGCTCGCCCAAGGTGACCGATATCATCGCTTACGGCTCGGATGAAAACGGACTTTTGCGGCTTGCGGCCTCGCTCGAAAGCAAAAGCGAGCATCCGCTCGCAAAGGCGATAACCGAAAAAGGAAAAGGTCTCGAATTAAAAGAAAGCAAAGATTTCAAGGCGTTTACGGGAAACGGTCTTTTCGCGTTGATCGAGGACGCTTTAACGGTCGGCGGAAACAGGCTTTTCGTTGAAAAATACGCGGATATTCCAAAGGACGCTCTTAAGAAAGCCGAGGCTCTTTCGGAAGAGGGCAAGACTCCCCTTTTCTTCGCCCGCGGCGGACATTTCGAGGGCA
>JAEEIO010000097.1 GCA_016281405.1 Clostridiales bacterium
ATATGAGAATAACCGCGTAGAGCGCGGCTATAACGATTATCGAGGGAACGAGAAGGCCTTTCGTCGAAAGACCCCTGCCTTTTCGCATCGAAAAAGGACCTCCGTCAAAAAGATATCGACTATTATAAACTATTATTTATCAAATGTCAAATATAAGAATAAAAAAAGATATTCGCGGCAAAATAAACAAAAAAAGGAGATTTGATATGGAATTAAGAAAAAGCGAAACGATGAAAAATCTCGCGGCGGCCTACGCCGGCGAATGTCAGGCGACGGTGCGCTACCGTTTTTTGGCCTACGCCGCGAGACAGCAAAAGCTCTATAAGGTCGCCGAGGCCGTCGACGAGATAGTCAAAAACGAGTTTCACCACGCGAGGATGTTTTACACCGCCATCCAGTCGGCCGACAAGCGGACTATCGAGGGCCTCGACGTCGTCGGGAACTATCCCTTCAAAGAAAAGTGGGATCTTCTCAAAAACTTCGACTTCGCCGTCGAAAACGAGCTTTCGGAGCACCGCCGCATCTATCCCGCCTTCGAAGCAAAGGCAAAGGAGGAGGGCTTCGACGGCGTCGCCCTGCTCTTCCGCCAGATAAGCGCCGTGGAAAACTGCCACAGCAAAAGGCTTTCCGCCATCGGCTCGCTTCTCAAATCGGGAACTCTTTACAAGAGGGACAAGCCGGTAAAATGGAAGTGCGGCCAGTGCGGACACGAGGAAAAGCTTTTGGAAGCGTGGGAGACCTGTCCCGTCTGCGGAAGCGAACGCGGCTACGTCGAACTCGAATTAAAATGATATAATATATATTAAGAGACGTCCGTCGGGCGTCTCTTTTTCCGTATTTAAGCCGTTTTCCCGATTTTTTTATAAAAAAACGCGAAAAAACGAAAAAAATGCTTGACAAATAATTCCCGCTTGTGTATAATAGCACGGCATGACTGAATAATGCGATGATGCGGGAGGTTGCCTTGAAGGATTTTACTGCTCCTTTGAGGGTTTTTCCGCGGAGTATGTCCGGCGCGTGACGTCGGGCGGCAGGCAATCGGAACACAGATTAAAAACGGGCCGTCTTCGAGCCGCGTATTTTAATTGATGTGGCGCGTTTCCGGTTTTTTCATATCGAAAAAATCGGTTTTATTGTGTGAAACGCAAAAACGCACGGCAGGGTGTATGCCGAAAAGCCCGCGAATAAGTCAATGAAAATCTCGAAAAGAGGATTTTAGGAGGCGTAAAAATGGCAGTAAAAGAAAAGATTCGCATAAGACTCAAGTCCTACGACCACACCCTTATCGACCAGTCGGCCGAGAAGATAGTGGAGACGGCCAAGAGAACGGGCGCCAGAGTTTCGGGCCCCATCCCGCTCCCCACCAAGAAGGAAGTCGTAACGATACTTCGCGCGGTGCACAAGTATAAGGACAGCCGCGAGCAGTTCGAGCTCCGCACCCACAAGAGACTTATCGACATCATCAAGCCGTCGGCCAAAACGGTCGAGGCGCTCACTTCACTCGAGTTGCCCGCCGGCGTCGAGATAGAGCTCAAGCTCTGATCGCGAGTCCCTACATTATTATAATAGGGCACGCCGAGGCACGAAAACCCACAGCGATGTGGTCAAGTTGGCAAGTCGCCAACCAATAACTGCAAGGAGGAAAAACAAATGGTCAAGGCAATCATCGGCAGAAAGATCGGTATGACCCAGATCTTCACCGAAGAGGGCAAGGTGGTTCCGGTCACTCTCATCGAGGCCGGCCCCTGCGTAGTGGCGGGCAAAAAGACCGCCGAAAAAGACGGTTACGACGCCGTCGTGCTCGGATACAAGGATCTGAGCGAGAAAAAGGTCGTAAAACCCGAAAAAGGCGCTTTCGATAAAGTAAAGGTCGCCTACAAGAAGTATCTCAAAGAATTCAAGCTCGACGGCGGCGCCGAAATGAATATCGGCGACAACGTGACCGCCGACGTCTTTGCCGAGGGCGACGTCATCGACGTCACCGGCACCAGCAAGGGCAAGGGCTACGCCGGCACCATCAAGAGATGGGGCACCCACAGAGGCCCGATGGCTCACGGCTCCGGCTACCACAGAGGCCAGGGCTCCATGAGCGCGAACTCCGATCCTTCGAGAGTCTTCAAGGGCAAGGTAATGCCCGGTCAGCTCGGCAACGAGCAGGTCACGGTGAAAAATCTTGTCATCGTCAAGATAGACGCCGCGTCGAATATCATAGCCGTAAAGGGCGCCGTTCCCGGCAGCAGGAACAGCATCGTTTCGGTCAAGAAGATCAAAGCGTAAGCGGAAGGAGGATACACAATGCCTAACACTAAACTTTACAACATGAAAGGCGAGACCGTCGGCGAAGTGACTCTTTCCGACGCCGTCTTTGCCGCGGAGGTCAACAAGTCGGCGCTCCACAGCGTCGTAACCGCTTACCTCGCCAATCAGCGTCAGGGCACTCAGTCCGCTCTCACCAGAAGCGAAGTTTCCGGCGGCGGCAAAAAGCCCTGGAGACAGAAGGGCACCGGCCGCGCGAGACAGGGCTCTACGAGAGCTCCCCAGTGGACTCACGGCGGCATAGTGTTCGCTCCCAAGCCGAGAGACTACGGTTTCAAGGTAAACAAGAAGGTCAAAGCGGCCGCCGTCAAGTCGGCGCTTTCCGAAAAAGTCAACGAAAACAGCATCTACGTCATCGACGAGATAAACGTCCCCGAATACAAGACCAAAACGGTCGTCGGTATGCTCGAGGCCCTCGGCGTAAACGGCAAGGCGATAATCGTCACCGCCGCCGCCGACAAGAAGGTCTACGTAAGCGCGAAGAATATCGAAGGCGTCGTCACCAGCACCGCCGGAACGCTTAACGTCTACGAGCTTATGAACCACACCGCTCTCGTCATCTCGAAGGACGCCGTCGCGAAACTCGAGGAGGTGTATGCGTGATGGAAGCAAGAGATATCATCATCCGCCCGATAATAACCGAAAAGAGCATGGGCGTCGTCGCGGATAAGAAGTATACCTTCGAAGTCGCCAAGGACGCTGACAAAACGCAGATCAAAAAGGCCGTCGAAGAGATCTTCGAGGTCAAGGTCAAGAAAGTCAACACCCTTAACAAGCGCGGCAAGAACAAGAGACAGGGTAGAAACGAAGGCCGCACCAAGAGCTGGAAGAAAGCCGTCGTCACCCTTACCGAAGATTCAAAGACCATCGCGTTCTTTGACAGCCTGATGTAAAGGAGTGCAAGAAAATGCCTATTAAAGCATACAAACCCACAACTCCGGGCAGAAGGACGATGCAGACCCTCACCTACGAGGAGATCACCACCGACAAGCCCGAAAAAAGCCTTCTTGCCGTCAAGAAAAAGAACGCCGGCAGAAACAGCTACGGCAGGATCACCGTCCGCCACAAGGGCGGCGGCAACCGCCAGAAATACAGAATAATCGATTTCAAGAGGAACAAGCTCGATATGCCCGCCACCGTGCTCACCGTTGAGTATGACCCCAACAGAAGCGCGAACATCTGCCTCGTGCAGTATGAGGACGGCGAAAAGGCTTACATCCTCTGCCCCATCGGCCTCGGCGTGGGCGACAAAGTGGTAAGCAGCGAGACCGCCGACATCAAACCCGGCAACTGCCTGCCCCTTTCGGCCATCCCGGTCGGCACGATAAT
>JAEEIO010000098.1 GCA_016281405.1 Clostridiales bacterium
CGATAGGCGAGGAGAGCGTCACCCTTGAGGACGTTTACGAGCCCTATCTCATGCAGATAGGCTTTCTCAACAGAACGCCGCGCGGCAGGTGCGTGACCCCCGCGGCATACGAACACTTGAAAATACCCTTTACGGGTCAATTACAACTATGAAAGAAGGAGGAAAACATGGGCAGGTATTTCGGGACCGACGGCATCAGAGGCGTCGCGGGGACCGAGCTTACCGCGAAGCTCGCTTACGACGCGGCCCTCGCGACGGCTTACGTCCTTAAAAAAGACCTCGGCAAAAAGCCTCTTTTCATCGTCGGAAGAGACACGAGAAGGTCGGGAGACATGATATGCGCGGCGCTTTCCGCGGGTCTTTGCGCGGGAGGCGCAGACGTTTGCGACTTAGGCGTTCTTCCGACCCCGGCTGTTGCGTATCTTACGGCGGGAAGCCGCGAGGTCGACGCGGGAGTCGTAGTTTCGGCGTCGCACAACCCCTTCGAGCACAACGGCATAAAGATCTTCGGCGGAGGCGGCTATAAGCTTTCGGACGAACGGGAGGCGAGGATAGAAAAATACATAGACGAGCCGCCCGAAGACGCGGTATGCGACGGCGCTGAGATAGGCGTAAGAAAAGAGTGGAAGGGCGACCCCGCAGAGGAGTACGCGGCGTTCGTCGCTTCAAAATCGGAGGATCTGGACGGGCTTAAGATAGCCGTCGACTGCGCGAACGGCGCGTCTTACAGGACGGCGAAAACGATTTTCGGCGCGCTCGGCGCGGAATGCACCTTCATAAACTGCTCGCCCGACGGCGTGAACATAAACGACAGGTGCGGCAGCACACATCTTGAGGGGCTTTCGCGGCTCGTGAAGGAAGGCGGCTTTGACGCGGGCGTGGCGTTCGACGGCGACGCCGACAGATGCCTTATGGTAGACGAAAACGGCGAGTACATAGACGGCGACAGAATGATATGCGCCCTCGCCGAGTATCTTAAAGATACGGGAAGGCTCAGACGGGGCGCGGTCGTCACGGTCATGTCGAACTTAGGGCTTCACGATTTTCTTCGTGAAAACGGGATGGAAACGCGCACGACGGCGGTCGGCGACAGGTACGTGCTCGAGGAGATGCTCAAAGAGGGCTTCAACCTCGGCGGCGAGCAGTCGGGGCATATAATCATGACCGACTACTGCACGACGGGCGACGGCGAGATGACGGCGGTGCAGATGCTCTCGATGCTCAAAAAGACCGGTCTTCGCGCTTCCGACCTTTTGAATAAAATAAAGTCTTTCGCGCAGGTGATGATAAACGTGGAGGTGAGCAACAAACTCAAAAAACAGGTGGCGTCCCTTCCCGAGGTAAAGGCGGTCGAGGCGGAGATAAGAGATCTCTTCGGCGAAAACGGCAGGATCCTCATAAGGCCCTCGGGCACCGAGCCGAAGGTCAGAGTTATGGTGGAGGGCGCAGACGAAGACAAGGTAAAGCTTATGGCGAAAAAAGCCGCGGACGTAATTCCCGCTGCTGCGAGGTAGGTTTGAAAAAAAAAAAAAGACGGAATGAATAAAGCGCCTGAGCCTTTATATATTTATAAAGGATGACGAGGTCGGAGGTTGGAGCGAAAGCTCCGAAAATCGAAATCATCGGCGGATGCCTCCTGCCGCGAACGTGCGGCAAAAGCCGCGGGACAAATGCGGGGAGCGATCCTCGCGACAAAACCCGGGGCAAACGTTAAAAAATAATTATTACGGAGTGTATATAAAATATGTGCGGTATAGTTGGTTTTACCGGCAGGCGTGAGGCCGTGCCGGTGCTTCTCAGCGGGCTTTACAAGCTCGAATACAGAGGTTACGACTCGGCGGGCGTCGCCCTTATCGAGAACGGAAAAATAGAGAATATAAAGACAAAGGGCAGGATAAAGGAGCTTGACGAAAAGCTCCGCAGCATGGGCGGCTTTCGCTCGACCTGCGGCATAGGGCATACGAGATGGGCGACCCACGGCGAGCCCTCCGACGTAAACGCCCATCCCCATTTGAGCGACGACAAAACGATCGCTTTGGTACATAACGGCATACTTGAAAATTATCTTGAAATACGCGAGATGCTCAAAGCGGAGGGGTATCACATAAAGTCGGACACCGACAGCGAGGTCGCGGCGCACCTTTTCCAGAAATATTACAAGGGCGACCCCATCGACACCCTCATAAAGCTCTCCCACAGGCTCCGCGGCGCTTACGCCTTCGCCATAATAGCCGCCGACCGCCCGGGCGAGATGTTCTGCACGCGGCGCGACAACCCTCTCATAATAGGCGTCGGCGACGGGGAAAACATGATAGCGTCCGACATCCCCGCCATTTTGCAGATGACCAAAAGGTTCATCGTGTTGAACGACGGCGAGGCGGCGCGGGTCACGCCGGACAGCGTCACCGTCTATAACGAGATAGGTCAGGTCGTCGAAAAAGAGATAAACACGGTAACGTGGGACCTTTCCTCCGCCGAAAAGGGCGGATACGAGCATTTCATGATAAAAGAGATCATGGAAGAGCCGAAGGCGGTGCGCGACACCGTTCTGCCGAGGATAAAGGACGGGCTTCCCGCCCTCTCGGAATGCGGGCTTTCGGACGAGCTTTTCCGCGGCATACGCGGCATACATATCGTCGCCTGCGGCTCGGCTCTGCACGCGGGGCTCGTCGGCAAGGTCATGATAGAAAAGCTTTCGAGGATACCCGTCACGGCGACCATCGCCTCCGAGTTCCGTTACAGCGACCCCATAATCGGCAAGGACGACCTCTGCATAGTCATAAGCCAGTCGGGCGAAACGGCGGACACGCTCGCCGCCATGCGCGAAGCCAAAAAGAAGGGCGCGCGGACGGTCGGCGTCGTAAACGTCGTCGCCTCCAACGCCGCGAGAGAAGCCGACGGCGTGCTTTACACCTGGGCGGGGCCGGAGATCGCCGTCGCGACGACAAAGGGCTACACCACGCAGCTTGCCGTGCTGTATCTGCTCAGCGTGTATTTTGCCGACGCGCTCGGATATCTCGACGACGGCGGCAGGAAG
>JAEEIO010000010.1 GCA_016281405.1 Clostridiales bacterium
CTCACGCGGCGTTGCTGGGTCAGGCTTTCGCCCATTGCCCAATATTCCCCACTGCTGCCTCCCGTAGGAGTTTGGACCGTCTCTCAGTTCCAATGTGGCCGGTCATCCTCTCAGATCGGCTACCGATCGTCGCTTTGGTGGGCCGTTACCCCGCCAACTGGCTAATCGGACGCAAGCTCATCTTTCAGCGGATCGCTCCTTTGGTCATAAAAAGATGCCTCTTCATGACGTTATGCGGTATTAGCGTTCGTTTCCAAACGTTATCCCCCTCTGTAAGGCAGATTGCTTACGCGTTACTCACCCGTTCGCCACTAAGTTATCCCCAACACGCAACCACTCTCTCAAGTGGCTCCGTGTCGGAAATAACTCCGTTCGACTTGCATGTGTTAAGCACGCCGCCAGCGTTCGTCCTGAGCCAGGATCAAACTCTCTAAAATATTTTTAGAAAATTTTATTCGACTCTTAAAACCATTCTGGCTTTTGTTCGTTAATTACTTGTAACCAACTCAAAGTTGATTTACGGGTCCATTTCATTGTTCAATTCTCAAGGTCCGTCGCCCGTCCGCTTTTTCGCGGCGGGAGCTTTATTTTACCACAGCCAAGATACCCTTGTCAACCCCTATTTTCAACTTTTTCAAGCTTTTTTTCGGGGCCGACGGCCTCTTTGCCGCGGCTGCCGCGCTTTTTCCGCACAGCGTTCTATATTATACTCGCTTGTTTCCTGCTTGTCAAGAACTTTTTTTATCTTTTTTGGGGTTTTTTTGAGATTATGAAACAAAGAGGGACGCGGACGGTTTACAGCGGGCATAATATATGATATAATATTCGGTAATAACTCATAATACTTAATGAAAGGGGCGCGTTCGTTTGAAGGTTCTTAAAAGGCTTACGGCTTTTCTTACGGCGGCGGCGCTTGTCCTCGGACTTGCGGCGACGGTTTTCGCGGACGACGCGCCCGAAGTTATAACTCCTCCCGAGATAACCGCGGAAAGCGCCCTTGTTTTGCATCTCGAGTCGGGCACCGTCCTCTTTGAGAAAAACAAGGACGAGAGATGCGCCGTCGCTTTCTTGCCGAAGGTCATGACCGTGCTTTTGGCTCTCGAAAAAATCGAAGACCTTTCCGCTAAGGTGACCGTAAACGCCTCGGCCTTTTCGGACGTGCCGGATATGCAGAGCGACAAGCTCCAGATAGGCGAGGAAATACGCGCCGTCGACCTTCTCTACTGCGTTATGACGGCCACGTCAAACCGCGCCTGCAACGTCCTCGCGGAGTATATCGCGGGGTCGAAGGAGGCCTTCGTCGAGATGATGAACGAGCGGGCGAAGGAGCTTGGCGCCGTCGATACGCTTTTCACCTGCGCCCACGGCATACCGATCGCCGACAAGGAGCCGTATAACGCCGACGACGTCCAGCACACGACGGCGTCCGACGCCGCGAAAATAGTCGGCCACGCCCTCACCGTCGAGCGGTTTCTGATGCCCGACGGGGCGGCAAACAACCCGCCCGTCTCTTTCGAGAAGATATCCGACGCGGTCTATCACGTCATTGAAAGGACGAACAAGCAGGCGAGGAGAGAGCTTTACGGGAACAACCGTTTCAGGCTGTCGACGAGCAGTTTCTACGCGTCCAACGTGACGGGTATAAAGACGAGCATCACGACGATGGGTTATTCGCTCTGCGCCGTCAAGGAAGCGACGCTCCAGGGACTCGGAAGGCAGAAGCTCCTTGCTCTTTGCTTCCGTTCGGACGGGAGCGACTCCCTTTACGGCGATATGAACGCCGTCTGGCGTTACTGCTTTGAGAATTACAGATACGTCGAGCTTATAGGCAAGGGGCAGATCGCGAAGACCGTCGACGTTAAGCTCGGGAGCGGCGCCGACAGGGTCAATCTGATATCCGATTCGTCGCTTTCGGGGTTTATTTTAGGCGACTACAACCGCGACAAGCTGGAATACGCGGGCGAGGTGCCCGAAAGCGTGACGGCGCCCGTCGAGAAGGGCGACAAGGTTTGCGAGCTTGAAATAATCTACGACGGAAAAAGCTACGGCGCCGTCGGTTTCTCCGCCGCCGTCTCGATAGAAAGGGACGAGCTTGAATATCTGCTCTCGCAGATAAGCGGGTTTTTCTCGTCGGTTTACGTCAGGATTTTTTCTATTGTTGTAATTTTATTCATTATATTTTATATAATCTACGCCGTGATATATAACAAGAAAAAGCGGCGCGGCGGAGCGAAAAAGGTCAAAAACAGGTTTAAGTTCTGAAAAATTATGCTTGACAAAGCGCAAAAGCCGTATTATAATTAGTTCATCCAAAATAAATAAATGCCTTAACGGAAAAAGTAACGGTGATAACGCCGCCAGGGAGCGGACGCCATCGACTGAAAGCGTCCGTCGGAATAAACGCCGTGAAGTTCATCCGTTTTGCGTGAGAACGCAAAGCAGCCCGTCTGAAGCTTTCGTGGTAGGACGGCGCCGGCGCCCGACCGTTATCCCAGGGTGAGCATGTTGGTGCTCAAAAAGTGTGCTTGAAAAGCAAATCAGGGTGGTACCGCGGAAAATCAGCCTTTCGTCCCTAAAAAACGAAAGGCTGTTATTTTTTTCCGAAAGGATGTATTACCATGATCTGGAACAAAATCGAGACCGCATCAAAGGACGAGCTTGCCGCCGTGCAGTCGGAGAGGCTCGTGAAGACGGTAAAAAGGGTCTACGACAACGTGGCCTATTACCGCAAGAAGATGGACGCCATTGGTCTTACGCCCGGCGACATTAAAACCATTGAAGACCTCCCCAAACTCCCCTTCACCGACAAATACGACATCGCCGACAACTATCCCTTCGGGACGCTCGCCGCGCCGCTTGACGAGATCGTGAGGCTTCACGCCTCGAGCGGCACGACGGGAAAGCCCAAGGTCGCGGGATACACGCGAAACGACCTCGACGTGTGGAACGAGTGTGTGGCGAGATGTCTCACCATGGCGGGCATGACCTCGAAGGATATGCTCCACGTCGCCTTCGGCTACGGACTTTTCACGGGAGGCCTCGGCCTTCACGGCGGTTCGGAGCGCATCGGCGCGACGACCATCCCCGTCTCGGGCGGCAACACCGAGAGGCAGATAACGATACTCAAGGATTTCGGGCCTACTTATATTTGCTGTACCCCGTCTTACGCGCTTTACATAGCGAGCGAGATGGAGAGGCTCGGCGTAAAGAAGGAAGACCTGAAATTAAAGGGCGGCATTTTCGGAGCCGAGCCGTGGACCGACGAGATGAACGTCGAAATCGAGAAAAAGTTAGGCATAAAGGCCTACGATATTTACGGTCTCACCGAGATCATGGGCCCCGGCGTTTCGATGTGCTGCGACGAATCGAACCGGCTCCACGTCAACGCCGACCATTTCGTGCCCGAGATCATAGATCCTGAGACCTTGAAGCCCGTTAAGGACGGCGCCGTCGGCGAGCTTGTCTTCACGACCATCACAAAAGAGGGCTTCCCGCTTATCCGCTACCGCACGAGAGACTTGAGCGCCCTTGACAGCACGCCCTGCGCCTGCGGCAGAACGA
>JAEEIO010000099.1 GCA_016281405.1 Clostridiales bacterium
GACGGGAGCGAATTCGTCTCTCTTAAAAACAAGCTGAACAAGGCCATCCGCAAGCGGTTTTTCGACCGCGGCAAGAAGCTTTTTCACTTCACCGACGAGGAGGACAAGGACGTTTTCAGCGTGACGGTCAACGTCTGGTGCGTGCTCTGCGGCGCGGCGGAGGATACCGGGGAGATCGTGAAGATCATAACCGAGGACGGCGGCAAGGGCGAATTTTTGCAAGTCGTGAAATCGTCGTTGGCCTACGATATTTTCAGATACGAGGCGCTGTTAATGCTTGACGCCCCGAAATACAGGGGCTACATTTTGCAGGATATCGACAGGATATACGGCGTGATGAAAGACGCCGGCGCGACGTCGTTCTGGGAGACCTACGGCGGCCACGAGGATTTCGACGGCGCGGGGTCTTTATGCCACGGTTGGAGCGCCGCGTGCGTGTATTTATATGATTTGCTGGGTGGGTAAAAGACCTTCGGGTCAGGATTTAAGGAAACTGCGGCGCGCCGACGGTAATAAATACAAAAAAAGCGTCCCCTAAGGGACGCTTTTTTTAAAAAATGTTTACGCGTTGTTGCCGCAGCCGCCGGCAGCGGGGGTTGACGAGGCGGGGATTGAAACGTCGCTTCCGCCCTGACTGCTCGGGTTTTCATTACTTGCGGCCTCACCGTTCCAAGCGGTAGCGGCGACGCCGTTGATCTTAGTTATTCTGGAAACCGAGCCGGCTCCGCCGTAACCGGTAGATACAAGGGCAAGATACATTTTGCCGTCGGAATCAACGCAGTTGGTCAGGTCGGCCTTTAAGGTCTTGGTCACGCCGTCTTTTTTCCACTGGAGAAGAGTGCCGTTAAGATATATATTGAATACGTATTCTGCTTCACCTTCCGCGTGAACGAATTTAAACGTATTCTCGGCGTTGAGTTTGCCGACGAAGCTCTGAGCCACGCCGTCTTCGGTGAAGGCGGTATCCATCGCCCAGAAACCGGTGTCGGAGCCGTCGATGACGCTGACGAGTTTGGGTCCGTAGAGACCGACGACAAGAGAAGTGTCATAGGGAGCGTCGGGAGTGGGGCATCTGCCGCTGACTGCGGGGCCTTGCGTCAAAAAGTCGCCGGGTTTCTTTTTTGCAAGGATTATTCCGGCAAAGCCGTTGGGGGTGTCTTCGGTATTGACCGAATCAAATATAATGGTGAATTCAAAGCCGTTTACGGCAACTTTGTTGTCAAACACGGCGCCCGCCTGCGGCCACCAAGAGCCTGCGGGAGTGTTTAAGACAATATCTGTGCCGCTTACGGAGATTTCTCCGATGTTTTCGACGTCGTTAACGTCTTCGGGAAGGAGTTCGGTCCAACCGGACGGAAGCGCGGCGCTGGTGATTGCGGCAAGGGCCAGAACGAGTGCGAGGGTAACGGTAATTGTCAGGATTTTTTTCATTTTTTTAATTCCTTTCTGAAAATGTTAAATATATTATACCTCTCTACCCCCCCCGCACAATAGTAAAAGTACACAATTGTATTACATTGTTTTTGTGTACTATTTCATTCTTCCTTTTGACAATCGACGGTAGCCGTCGGCACGATAAGCGTCCCCCGCCCTTTCGGGCGGGGGACGCTTGCTTGCGGCGGTCGGTTGCGGGTCAGTTGCGGCGGGTGGCGACGTCTTCTTCGACTTCGCGCTTCCAGTCGCTTTCCTCGAGCGCGACGCCCGCGCACATGCAGTCTATGGCGGCGCCGACGGCGCGGTAGGCCTTTTTCGTCCCCTTTCGGTCGCTCTTATACTTCACCGAGTGAGGGGCGTCGATGCCTATCGAGGCGGCAGCGGTCACGGCGTCCATATTGGCGCCGAGGAACAAAAACTCCCAGCCGCTTTCCTTTTTCTGCTCGATGAGCCTTTTGACGCCGTCGCCCGTGAAGCGGCGGCTCGCGTTTTCCATGCCGTCCGTTATTATCACGACGACGGTCTTCTGCGGGACGTCCTCGGGGCGAAGGTATTTTCGCACCATCGAGATATGGTCGAGCGTCTCGCCGACGGCGTCGAAGAGCGCCGTGCAGCCGCCCGTCGAGTATTCGCGCTCGGTGAGGGGCTCTACGGACGACAGTGGGACGCGGTCGTGAAGCACCGCGTTTTCGTCGGAGAATAAGACGGTCGTCACGAAGCCCTCGGAGCCGTCTTTTTTTCTCGCGTCGACGACCGAGTTGAAGCCGCCGATGGTGTCCTGCTCGAGGCCGTGCATCGAGCCGCTTTTGTCAAGGATGAATACCATTTCGAGAAGTTCTTTCATTTTCTTTTCCTCCAAAAAAATAATGTGACCGTTTTCGGTTTACGGTCACATTATAGCATCGTCTTTTCTCGAAATGGTCGCCCGCGAGGCGACATTTTAACCGCCCAAAAGCGGCTGGTCGAAATTGAAAAGCGCTTCGTTTATTTCGTTTATATCGTAGACTCCGTGGGCGATGCAGTATTCGACGATGATGTCAAATTTACTGCTTCGGGAGAGGGCGAAGCCCGCTTTTTTGAGGAAGTCGGCCGTTTCCTCGGGTGAAAGCTCGAGGGCGACCGCGAAGGCGATGGCCGTCGGCTTGCTCGGGCGGTAGAAGCGGTCGCTTCGGATCTTTGAGAAGTGCTTGCGGTCGACGAGCGCTTTGCGGTAGCATTCTGAGTCCTTCATGCCCTTTTCGTCGATTTTGCGTAATAACATTTCGCAAAAGCTTTCGTCGAGGTCGGAGACTATTTCGGCAAGGCCTTTTTCTTCGTCGCACGCGCAGGCGTCAGCCGCGAGGGCGCGAGCGGCGGGACGGATCACCGACTTTTTCTCGCGATGGGCGCGAGCGGCCGGCGCGGCGCCGCATACCCGCTCTTCGCGTTCGGCGCGAGGAGGCTTTGGCGGCTCGTAAACGAGGGAAATATATTTTGACAGATCGAGAAAATCGAGTTTCATTTTTCCACCTTATTTGATAAAAGCGTCGGAGACGGCGCGTTCGAAGCGGACGTTGGAGTCGCAGCCGAAGCCGCCGTCCACGCGGGAGTTTTTCATAAAGACCGCGGCGACGCGGTTTTCGGGGTCTACCCAGAAGTTGGTGCCGTAGGCGCCGCACCAGCCGAAGGAGCCGGCGGCAAGCGGGCCGCGGTCGTCGGTCACGACGCGGACGCCGAGCCCCCAGCGGTCTCCGCTATCGGAGAGTATCGGGGCGTCGTAATGGGGCGTTGCCATGTCCTTGACAGTCGCTTCCTTCAGAATTCGTCCGCCGTCGTAAGCGCCGTAATTCACAAGCATTGCCGCAAAGCGGGCGTAGTCGTCGAGCGTCGCGGCAAGTCCCGCGCCGCCCGCCATGTGGGTCGCGGGGAAGTTTTCGTATAGGCAGCCGTCGGGAGTGGGCGAGACGGCGTTTTTGCCGTCTTCGCGGGTGTGCATTTTGATCAGTCTCGACCACTGATCGGGCGACGGCACGAAGGTCGCGTCGGTCATGCCGAGGGGGTCGAATATCTCGCGGCGTATAAAGCTTTCAAGGGTCTCGCCCGTTATCTTCTGAATAACGGCGGCAAGGACGTCGAAGTTGGCGGTGCCGCTGTAGGACTGCATTGAAAAGGGCTCGAAATAGACCTTGCCGCCTATAAAGTTTACGTAGCTTTCGATGGTGTCGAGGGTGTCTTTTTCAAAGGGGCGGACGGGGTCGATATCGCCTATGCCCGAGGTGTGGGTGAGGAGGTTCAGAACCGTTACGTCGGTCTTCACGGGGCCGAGGTCGCTTCCGTCCATGCCTTTTAAGCGGGTGTTTTCAAATACCGGAAGGTATTTTTTGACGGGGTCGGAAAGGGAGAGAAGGCCGCGGTCAACGAGTATCAGCGCGGCGACAGTGAGGACGGGTTTTGTCATCGAGGCGAGGCGGAAAAGCGTCTTGTCGGTGACAGGACCGCCGTCGGGCGAGGTGCGGCCATGAAAGCCGCGGTAAAGCGTTTTGCCGTCCTGCGCTACGAAGCAGGCGCAGCCGAAGAGGGTCGCGGTCGAGAGGTCGCGGGCGTAAAGGTTTTCGATATTTGCTTTAAGTTTTTCGGGGTCGATGCGCATTGAAATCACTTCTTTTACTTTGATAAATAGATTATATCATATTCCGCTCCGCGTGTAAATAAAAACCGTCCCGTAAAGGCGGTGCGGACAAGGGATGTATAGGTTTTACGCGGCCCTTTTCCGTTCATACTGTGTTAAAAAGAAGCGGCCATACGTCAGTATGGCCGCTCCCTTTTGCCTTGTCTGAACGAAAAATTACTCGCGTAAAACTGCATTGCACCGCCCGAGCGAGAGATTTCCGGCGCGAGACGCGAAAAAGGCGGCGGAGCATACTGACGTATGCCCGCCGTCTTTGA
>JAEEIO010000100.1 GCA_016281405.1 Clostridiales bacterium
AGAAGACGCGGTCGTAGCGGGAAAGCTCCTCGGTCTCTCTCACAAGAGGGATTATGACGTCGTATTTGAGTATATCGCAAACCACGCCTTTTTCCTGCAAGGCGTCGGCCGCCTTTTCGACCTCGGCGGTCTCGCGGCCGTAGGTGACGAGGAGCGTCTTCCCTCCTCTTTCGAGGATGCGGGAAAGTCCGAGCGGCTTGTAATCGGAGCGGTCGCGGTCGGGCGCGCCGCCCTTGGCGTAACGCACGACGGTAAGTCCGTTTTCGGAAGCCGCCGCTTTAAGCGCGGGCGCGACCTCCGAAAGGCTCGCGGGCGACCACACTTTAACGCCGGGGACGGCTTTCAGGAATACGGTGTCGAACACGCCCTGATGGGTGACGCCGTCGCCGCCGACAAGTCCGGCGCGGTCAACGGCGAGGGTGACGTTTTCCTTCAGAATGGCGCAGTCGTGAATAAGCTGATCCAGAGTCCTTTGCAAAAAGGTGGAGTAGAGGCAAAGGACGGGCTTCATGCCGCCGTGGGCGAGGCCCGCCGAAAAGGTGACGGCGTGTTCCTCGGCTATGCCGACGTCGAAAAACCTTTCGGGAAAGCGCTCGTGAAACTTTGTAAGTCCCGTGCCGCTTTCCATGGCCGCCGTTACGGCGCATATCTTATCGTCCTTTTCGGCTATATCCAGAAGCGCCTCGGAGAAGGCGGAGGTGAAGCATTTGCTCTGTTTTCCGTCGGCGCCGTTTTCGACGCTGAAGGAGCCGACGCCGTGATAGAGCGACGGGTCGTTTTCGGCCTTATCGTAGCCCTTGCCCTTAATAGTCTTTATGTGGACTATGACGGGGCCTTCTATCTTTTCGGCGCGGGTGAGTATTTCTTTGAGCTCCTCGACGCTGTGGCCGTTGACGGGACCGAGGTAGGTGAAGCCGAGGTCCTCGAACATGGTGCTGTTACGGTAAATGGTGTATTTGAAGGCGAATTTAATCTTTGTCAAAAAGCGTAATATCGGCTTGCCGATAAGCGGCAGGTGGTTCAAGAAGCGCGCGAGGCCGCTTTTGAAGTCGAAATAGCTTTTGCGGTTTCTTATTTTGGTGAGGTAGGAGGCCATGCGCCCGACGTTTCGGGAAATGGACATGCCGTTGTCGTTGAGAATAACTATAAGTCCCGTTTCGCCGTCGGCGCCGACGTTGTTTAAGCCCTCGTAGGCCTCGCCGTTTCCGAGCGAGCCGTCGCCTATGACGGCAACGACCCTGCCCGTCTTCCCTTCGAAGCGCATGGCTTTGAAGAGGCCGTAGGCGGCGGATATCGACGTGCCGCTGTGGCCGCCTATGAAGCTGTCGCAGTCGCTTTCGGGGGGATAGGGAAAGCCCGAGATACCGCCCTTTTTACGCAGGGTCGGAAAGCGGTCGGCGCGGCCCGTCAGCATCTTGTAGACGTAGGACTGGTGGCCGACGTCCCAGACGATCTTATCCTCGGTCGGGTCGAAGACGTCGAGTAATTCGACCGTCAACTCGACGGTGCCGAGATTGGAGGCGAGGTGTCCGCCCGTGTGGGAGACGCCCTCTATAAGCGCCTTACGGAGCTTTTCGCAAAGCCCGTATTTTTCGGCGGGCGTCATTTTCGCTATATCGGAGTGCGTAACGCCGCTTGAAAAGTCAGCCACGTCATTTTTCCTTTCTGAAGAAGGTTATGAAGCGCGCTACGGCGAAGACTATCTCGTTGCTGTGCCTTATGGCGAAGCTCTTGCCCGCCGCCTTGCCGACTACGACGAGGGTGGCTATAACGGCGGTGATGATTATGGGGAATAAAAACTTCCAGACCTCGTTTTCAAATCCCGCGGCGACCGAGACCGAGAGAGCCGATCCCGCCGCGCCCGAGATTATGCCCGACATATCGCCGACGACGTCGTTGCATATACTCGCGACCTTATCGGCGTTTTTGATCATGCCTGCGCCCCTTTTGGCGCCCTTTATCTTTCGGGAGGCCATGGCGTTGAAGGGAGCCTCGTCGCCTCCCGTGACGGCGACGCCCACGACGTCGAAGGCGACGCCTATAAAGGCTATGACCACTATGACTATGACGGAGACCGCTATCCCCGCGCCCGTGAGGGCGATCTGCGAAAGGCAGGTGAAGGCCACGGTCAGAATGAAGACCGCTACGAAAAGCTTTGCGAGATAGCCCGCCTTGCGGAGCTTTTTCTTTTTTTCGCGGTATTCCTTGCGGTCGATCTCTTTAAGTCGCCCTTCCTCGGCGTTTTCTCTTTTCTTACTCATTTTACTCCGTTTTCTTTTTTTCGTTATGGTCCCGTCTACGTTAATTTTACGGCTTAGGTCAAGTAGGATTTCCCTGCGCCCTGCCTCTCGTCGCCGATGAGGTCATTTCTGTTTGAAGGTCGCAACGCCGCGTCGCCGGCGGCGTGACTTGATTACCACTCAGTCCGCACTGCAGCCCGTATACGGAGGGACAGCCTAGAGTCTTTCACACACGAAGCGGATCATTAGTTATCCTCTTTTGCAGCGGCTATTTCATATCTTACGATAATCCGCAGCCGCCACTCAAGGCAGGCTACTACTGCACACAGATTTTGCCGCGTTGCAGGTCTAATCACGACGGCGAAGCAAAAAAGCCTCGTCCGGCGTGCCTCCCGAACTGACGGAACGCCACCGCATGCCATTACGGACGCCCGGCAGCCCTTTCATCCAGCATCCACCCCGAACTGGGCGTAAGAGGCAGACACAAGACGCTTCATCGATATACCCTTTAACGGATTTTTAGGCCCGTCCTCACTATTGAGCGCTTCGACTTAGGATACTGCACCATAACGTTATTAAGTTTTTACCTGAGAAATAAAAGATAATATGCGACGCCGACTACGACGCCGTAGATAACGCCCACAGTCACCTCGAGCTTGGTGTGGCCGATAAGCTCTTTGAGACGTTTTCCGAAATTAGCCGTGCTTCCGTGCTGGGTCCACTCCTCGACCATTATGTTGAGAAGCTTCGCCTGCCTGCCCGTCTCGCGACGGACGCCCGTGGCGTCGTAAATTACGACGCAGGAGAAGACGAAGGCCACCGCGAAGGCGGAAGAGGCTATTCCCTCGACGCAAAGCAAAAGCGCCGTAAGAGAGCAGGTAAAGGCGGCGTGCGACGAGGGCATCCCGCCCGCGCCGACGAGCCTTGTGAAGTCGACCTTCTTTTTGATTATAAGCGTCGAGAAGAATTTGAAAAGCTGAGTGGTTATCCACGC
>JAEEIO010000101.1 GCA_016281405.1 Clostridiales bacterium
ACCACGCAGGAGGAACTTTTTGAGGTCATCGACGGTCTTAACGCCGACCCCGCGGTAGACGGGATCCTCGTTCAGCTTCCCCTCCCGCGCCATATAAACAAATACGACGTTATCCGCCGCATCTCGCCCGAAAAGGACGTAGACGGCTTCCACGTTATTAACTCCGGCTGTCTTTTCACCGGGCTTCCCGGCTTCGTGCCCTGCACGCCGAGGGGGATAATCAAGCTTATCGACTCGACCGGCGTTTCGATAGACGGCAAGCACGCCGTGGTTTTAGGGCGCAGTCTTATAGTCGGAAAGCCGGTCGCCGCGCTTCTTTTGGAAAGAAACGCGACGGTTACCGTCTGCCATACCCACACGCGGAATATAGCCGAATACGCGAGCAGCGCCGATACTCTTATCGCCGCCGTCGGCGTGCCCCGCTTCGTCACGGGGGATATGATAAAGCCGGGCGCCGTTGTCATCGACGTCGGCATACACCGTGAAAACGAAGGGCTTTGCGGAGACGTCGTCTTTGAAGAGGCGCAGAAGGTCGCGGGATACCTGACCCCCGTTCCCGGAGGCGTCGGCCCCATGACGATAGCCGAGCTTATGGAAAACACTTATCTTGCCGCACAGAAAAGGTTGGTGTGAAATTGATATCTCAAAGCTTTGCGCAAACGGCGCTTGAGCTTGCTCTCAAAAAGGGCGGCGATCTCGCCGAGCTTTATCTTGAGGACGTTGAGACGCATTCTCTGTCGTTAAACGACGGTGAGCCCGAAAACGCCGCCTCCGCGAGAAAATGCGGAGTCGGCGTCCGCGTTCTTTGCGGGACAAAATATTATTATACCTATTCGGCGGGTCTTTCGGAAAAGGATATCCTTTCCGCCGCCGAAAAAGCCGCCGACGCCGTGGGGCAGGACGCCTCGCACGGCGTTTCTGCGTTTACGGAAAAGCGCTTCGGCGCGGCGCCCGAAAAGCCCGCTTCGTCCGCCGGCAACGCCCGCCGTCTGTCCGTATTGAAAGACGCGTATCTCGCGGCTAAAAGCGTCGACAAAAAGATCTGCGAGGTCAAATGCAGCATTGTCGACTCCGACAAGAAGGTCCTTATATGCAACAGCGAGGGCGTTTTCTCCTTCGACCGCAGGCCGCGCGTAAGACTGCGCGTTCAGTCGGTCGCCCGAAACGGCGGCGATATTCAGACGGGCGCCGTTTCTCCCGGCGCTCTGCGCGGTTACGAGTTTTTCGACCTTATAGACGTAAAAGCTCTTTCCGAGCAGGCGTCAAACGAGGCGCTGACTCTTTTATCCGCTCGCGAATGTCCCGCCGGCGTTTTCCCCGTCGTGATAGACGGAGGCTTCGGCGGCGTCATTTTCCACGAGGCGTGCGGTCATTCTCTGGAAACGACCGCCGTTTCACGCGGAAGCTCCGAGTTCTGCGGAAAAATGGGGCAAAAAATCGCGTCGGAAAAGCTCACGGCGATAGACGACGGCACCCTCCCCTTTGAATGGGGCTCTATATCGACAGACGACGAGGGAACGCCGTCGCAAAGGACCGTCCTCATAGAAAACGGCGTTTTGAAAAGCTATTTAAGCGATATCATCGGCTCGCGCAGGACGGGCGCCCCGCTTACGGGCAGCGCCAGAAGGCAGGACTACACCTTTGCCCCGACCTCCCGCATGTCTAACACCTTTATCGCGGCGGGACGGGACGACGACGAGGAAATGATACGTTCGGTCAAAGAGGGGCTTTACGCCAAAACGATGGGCGGCGGCAGCGTCGACCCGCTCACGGGCGAGTTCAATTTCGCGGTAAGCGAGGGCTGGTGGATACGCGACGGCAGGCTTTTGTGCCCCGTGCGCGGCGCGTCGCTCGTCGGGCGCGGCTCGGAAATAATAATGAATATCGACATGATAGGCAAAAACCTCTCTCTCGCCGCGGGGATATGCGGCTCTTCGTCGGGCAGCGTTCCGGTAAACGTCGGACAGCCGAGGATAAGGGTCTCGTCCATAACCGTAGGCGGAAAGGGGGACGCGATATGACCTTCTCTTCCTTTAAGGATAAAGTTTTCGCGGAAGCGAAAAAACAGGGATGCGACGCCGAGATATTCATGCGCGACGAAGAGTCTCTTACCGTCGAGGTCCTCTCACACGCTCTCGATTCATACAGCTACAGTCACACGGCCGGCGCGGGCTTGCGCGTTAAAAAAGACGGCCGCGACGGTTATCACTACACCGAATCCTTCGACGACCCAGAGGGGTGCCTGAAAACGGCTCTCGACAACGCCTTGTGCGGCGACAAAGAGATGCACCCCATGAACGGCCCCTGCGAGTATCCCGAGCCCCCCTGCGCCGACGACGCCGCCGAAAACCGCGGCGTGAACGATATGATAGCTCTGGCGCTCGACGCCGAAACGGAGGCTTTGGCGCAGGACGAAAGGATAGACCGTGTTGATTATGACGCCGCGTCTTCCGTAAGCTACACGACTTATATCGCGAACACTTTGGGGCTTGAGGCGTCTTACAGCGGAAGTCTTTTCGTTACCGCGCTTTCCGCCGTCGCCGAAAAAGACGGCGAGGTGCACGACTCCTTCGCTTTCTCGGTCGGAAAAGACGCTCTCGACCCTAAAACTTTAGCAGTAAAGGCGGCCGGCTTCGCCCTCG
>JAEEIO010000102.1 GCA_016281405.1 Clostridiales bacterium
AGCAGTTTTACGCGAGTAATTTTTCGTTCAGACAAGGCAAAAGGGAGCGGCCATACTGACGTATGGCCGCTTCTTTTTAACACAGTATGAACGGAAAAGGGCCGCGTAAAACCTACACACTCCCTTATCCGCACCGCCTAAGGAGCGGAGGTTTATTATTCGACTTACTCAAACCTTTCCCTTAACTTAAACTTGTCCTTGAAGGTGAAAAGCTTATCCAAAAGCTTGCCGACGAGCGTGATCAGCGTGCCGTTTACGACGGCGCAGACCACCGTCCCGATATTCGCCCCGACGAACCGCCACAGCCCGAAAAAGATAAACGACAGGGCGATGGCGACAAGACAGCTCGTTATATCGTAAATCGTCTTGACCCGCGTCAGACGGAAGCCGAGCTTCGACGAAAACTCCTTGACGAAAAGCTCGTAGGCCGCGGGCGGCACGTAGCTCCTGAAAAAGAAGGCGACGCCGAAGGCGCAAAGCATAAGTCCGATTATATAATAAACTATCTGCCAGACTATCCCCACGAGCGGGATAAGTCCGACCAAGAACATGGCGAGGTCGAGGACGAGCGAATAGACGCCCGCCGTGATAAAAGAGAAAAGATAGCCGATTTTTGCCCGTTTCCGTAAGATAATGAAAAGCGAGGCTATAAGAAGCCCCTGGACTAAAAACTCCGCCATCCCGAAGGAGAAGAAGGGGAGAAACTGCGAGACGAAGCGGTAAAGGACGTAGGCGGGCGCGACGACCATCGAGACGCCGAAATCGGCCTTTGCCATAAAGGCGGCGCCGAAGGCGAGGATGACTATCCCGAAAAGATACGCAGCTTCGGTGTAAAAAACTTTTTTCTCTTTCATGGTTTTACAGCTTCCAGTCAACGGGCTCGAGGCCCGCGGACTTCAGAAATTCATTGGTCTTCGAGAAGTGGCGGCATCCGAAAAAGCCGCTCGAGGCCGATAGCGGACTCGGGTGGGCGGCCTCCAAAACGAGGTGGCGTGGCGAAGTTATGAGCGCCTTTTTGCTTCTCGCGTTTCGTCCCCACAGAATAAAGACCATCGGCCGCTCGCGCTCGTTCAAAAGCTCTATGACGCGGTCGGTGAATATCTCCCAGCCCTTGCCGCTGTGGCTGTTCGGCTGTCCCTCCCTGACGGTGAGGGCGGTGTTAAGTAACAGCACGCCGCTTTCGGCCCATCCGCGAAGCGAGCCCGAGGCGGGCTCGGGATAGCCGAGATCGGCGGTATATTCCTTAAAGATATTTTTCAAAGACGGCGGCTTTTCCACGCCGTCCTTGACCGAAAAGCAAAGCCCCTCGGCCTGACCCGCGCCGTGGTAGGGGTCCTGACCGAGCAAAACCGCCTTGACGTCGCCGTAGTCGCAAAGCTTAAGCGCGTTGAAAATGTCAAACATATCGGGGTAGACGCGGTAGTGCGAATACTCGAACTTCAAGAATTTGCGAAGCTCGAGGTAGTAGTCTTTTTGAAATTCGTCTTTGAGGAGGGCGTCCCAGCCGTTTCCGATGTTTACCATTTGAGCGCCTCCAGATATTTTCTCGCCGCTATAATATCTTCTTCGCCGCCGAAGCTCTTTCGGTAGACTTCAATGACCGCGCGTCCCGAAAATCCCTGTTTTTCAAGGGCGCGGCAAAAGCCACGGAGGTCGAAACCGCCTTTGCCGGGGAGCAGACAGTCGCAGGACTCGTCAAAGTCGTTAATGTGAAAATGCCTTATGTTTCCGCCCATCGCGGCGGCGACGTCGAAGGGCGAAAAGCCCGCGCGGTGCGCCTGCTTTATATCGATCGTGAAATTGCAGTCGGGTATCTGCCTTTTAAGCTCTTTCACGTTTTCGGGCGCCGAAAAGACGTATTTGTTGACGTTTTCCTGGCAGAAAACAACGCCGTATTTTTTCGCCCTCTCGGAAAGACGGGCGTATATCTCGACGCCCTGCGAGACGGTCGATGAGGTCAGATACCCGCCGTGAAAATTGAAAATAACGGGCGCGAAGACGGCGATATTTTCAAAAAACCGCTCGTATCTGTCGAGCGCCTCTTCGGTGCGGCGAGTATACGGCGAGAAAAATAAGACGGGCTCGGCGTAGCCGTAGGGCGAGTGGATGGCGATGATTTTAACGCCCGATTCGTCCGACTGCTTTTTAAGATCGGCGAAATATTCTTTTGTCGTCTCGCCGTCGGTGTTTACGAAGACCTCGGCGGTGTCGAAGCCGAGCGGCGCGACGCGTTTGAAGCTGTCTTCGGGATGCTCGGGGAAAAAGCAGGCCGTCGAAAGCGCGGTGTTTTTCATTTTTTGTCCTCCCCCTTCAGGACGCCGAAACCGTCGACGTCGCCTCTTACCATGGCGCCGAAGATGCGGTCTCTGAGCCCTTTGTTGTCTTTTTCAAGCGTCCTCAAAAGCGCCTTCATGTTCTCCCTCTCGGTGTGCTCGTTCGCGGGGCAGGCCGACGGCGTAACGGGAAGCGAAAGCCTTCTCGCGGCGCCCGCGCAGTCCCTTTCGGGCATATAGATAAGCGGACGGATGACGGTGACGTCCCGCCTGTCAAGATATGTGACGGGCGAAAAACAGCCTATGCGCCCCTCGTAAAAGAGGTTTAACATAAAGGTCTCGACGGCGTCGTCGAAATTATGCCCGAGAGCCACTTTGTTCGCTCCGAGGGATTTTGCCTCTTCGTTAAGAGCGCCCCTGCGCATGCGGGAACAAAGCGAGCAGGGATTGCTTTCGTTCCGCACGTCGAAGACGATTTTTCCTATCTCGGTCTTTTTGCGGACGTATTTCACGCCGGCCTTCTCAAAAAAAGCGGCGACCTCGTAGTAAGACGGCGCGTCCTTAAAGCCCATTTCGAGCGTGACGGCGACAATGTCAAACTTTTTCGGGTAAAAGTCGCGAAGGGCGGCAAGCCCCGCGGCAAGGACCAAAGAATCCTTCCCGCCCGAAACGCCGACGGCTATGAGGTCGCCCTCTTCGATCATGCCGTAATCGTCGACGGCGCGGCGAATATAGCTCAAAACCTTTCGCATAAAGCTCCTCCGGAGTGATTATGCTTAAATTATATACTAAAAAGCGGCGTTTTTCAACGGCGAAAAGGGAGATTTACGTTTCAGACGATAAAAAATCAAAAAAATATTATTTTTCACTTGCATTTTTTATTGATGTGTGGTAAAATACTCAAGCGCAAAAAATCAGAGACCATCGGAAAGGATGAAAAACACAATGGCTAAATGCGATATCTGCGAGAAAAGTCTCGTCTACGGAATAAAGGTTTCCCACTCCCACAGAAGGGCCAACCGCACCTGGAAGCCCAACGTCAGAAGAGTCAAGGCCATAGTCGACGGCAAAGTGACTCATATCTACGCCTGCACCAGATGCCTCCGCTCCGGCAAAGTCGAAAGAGCGTAAATAAAAAAAATAAGCAGTCGAGGCTGCTTATTTTATATAGCGGGATTGTGTAAGGGTAGCACGACAGACTCTGACTCTGTTTGTGAGGGTTCGAATCCTTCTCCCGCTGCCAAGATTATCGCCTGAAAAGGCAAAAAGCTCGAAAACCCTTGAGAAATCAAGGGTTTTCGGCTTTTTTAAGCGCTTGTTTCAAAACTGCGGTTAAGTGCAAAAAACAAGCCGAAAAAGTGCGAAAGCAGGACTCGAACTTACAAAACAATAAAAAATGATATTATCAAGAACAGTTTTCAAATAAATATTAATCTTGCTTCAGCGCTAGGACTCGAACCTGCGGTGTTTTTAATACAACTAAATACGCGCCGTTTTAGGCCGAATTTTCTTTGTTACATAACGAAGATGATTCGGCCTTTTTTTATGTCCCTTTTACATATTCACCTGCTCGGTGTAACGAATTAAAGGAAAGGAAAAATCCAATATGAGCAAATGCAAAGTAATTGCCGTTGAAAACCAGAAAGGCGGCACGGGTAAAACCACTACTGTGCTGAATCTCGGAGTCGGTCTTGCCCGTCAAGGAAAGCGCGTACTGCTTATTGACGCTGACCCGCAGGGCAGTCTGTCTATAAGCCTCGGCATCACCAATCCGGATGAGTTCGACATCACGCTCGCTACCGTA
>JAEEIO010000103.1 GCA_016281405.1 Clostridiales bacterium
CAGTATTTTCGCGAGGTATTCTCCGGTCGCGCTTTCCTTTACCTTCGCCACTTGCTCGGGCGTGCCCTCGGCTATTATCTCGCCGCCCTTGTCGCCGCCCTTGGGGCCGAGGTCTATTATGTGGTCTGCCGTCTTTATTATGTCAAGGTTATGCTCTATAACAAGCACGGTGTTGCCCTCCTCGACGAAGCGGTCGAGCACGTCGATAAGCTTTTGGACGTCGGCCGTGTGAAGACCCGTCGTAGGCTCGTCGAGAATATACATCGTTCTTCCCGTCGAGCGCTTCGAAAGCTCGGTCGCGAGTTTTACGCGCTGCGCCTCGCCGCCCGAAAGGGTGGTGGACGGCTGACCTATCTTGATATACCCGAGTCCTACCTCGTTCAAGGTCTTCAGTTTTTTCTTGATCCTCGGGACGTTTTTGAAAAACTCCAAACCCTCGAAAACGGTCATTTCAAGCACTTCGGAGATGTTTTTGCCGTTGTATTTCACCTCGAGCGTCTCGCGGTTGTAGCGCTTGCCCTTGCAGACTTCGCATGGGACGTAGACGTCGGGTAAAAAGTGCATCTCGATTTTTATAATGCCGTCGCCCTCGCAGGCCTCGCACCGTCCGCCCTTGACGTTGAAGGAGAACCTTCCCGGACCGAAACCGCGTTCCTTAGCGTCGACTGTCTGTGAGAAAAGATCTCTTATATCGGCAAAAACGCCGGTGTAGGTCGCGGGATTACTGCGCGGCGTGCGGCCGATTGGCGACTGGTCGATAACTATAACCTTGTCGAGGTTTTCAACGCCGACCATGTCGTCGTGGACGCCCGCCTTTTGCTTCGAGCCGTTAAGCTCGTTTGAAAGCCGTTTCGAAATAATGTTGTTTACAAGGCTCGATTTGCCCGAGCCCGAAACGCCCGTCACGGCGATCATCTTGCCGAGCGGTATTTTGACGTCGATGTTTTTGAGGTTGTTTTCTCTCGCGCCCTTTACCTCAATGAAAAGCCCGTTTCCTTCGCGCCTTTTCTTCGGTATCGGTATCTCAAGCTTATGCGAGAGGTATTTTCCCGTTATAGACTCGGGGTTTGCCATAATCTCCGCGGGCGTCCCTTCGGCGACGAGCTTACCGCCGTTTACGCCCGCCCCCGGGCCGATGTCGATGATATGATCCGACGCGAGCATCGTCTCCTCGTCGTGCTCGACGACTATGACGGTGTTTCCGAGGTCTCTAAGCTTTTTCAGCGTTCCGAGGAGTTTTTCGTTGTCGCACTGGTGAAGGCCTATTGACGGCTCGTCGAGAATATAGACGACGCCCATAAGGGAAGAGCCTATCTGCGTTGCGAGCCTTATGCGCTGGCTCTCGCCGCCCGAAAGAGTGGCCGACGAGCGGGCGAGCGTCAGATAGTCGAGTCCGACGTCCTTCAAGAATTGAAGCCTTGCTTTGATCTCTTTAATTATCGGCCCGGCGATTATCTCGTCGCGCTCTTTTAGTTTTAAAGTGCCCGTTATCTCAAGCGCTTTCGAGATGGGCAGCTGTGTGTATTCGTAAATGTTCATGCCGCCTATTGTCACCGAAAGGGCAGTGGGATTTAAACGCTGTCCTTTGCAGTCGGGACAGACTACGGCGTTCATGACCGACTCGATTTCCGCCTTTATAAAATCGCTCGTCGTCTCTCTGTAGCGCCTCTCGAGGTTTGGTATAACGCCCTCGAAAGAGCCCTGGTAATTCAGGGAGCCGTAAGAGTTCGTCCGTTCGAGTTTAAGCTTTTCGCCTTTGGTGCCGTATAGAATCAGGTCGACAGCCTGCTGCGGAAGATCCTTTACGGGCACGTCCAAAGAAAAGCCGTGCTTTTTGGCAATGGCCTCGAAATACATTTCGGAAATGGAATTATCGTAGACGAAATTCCAGCCGCTCGCTTTAATCGCGCCCTCTCTTATCGAGAGATTACGGTTTGGAATTATCATTTCGGGGTCGATTTTCATCAAAACCGAAAGGCCCGAGCAGGTCTTGCAGGCGCCGTAGGGGTTATTGAAGGAAAACATCCTCGGCTGAAGCTCGTCTATCGAGATATCGTGCTCGGGGCAGGAATAGGACATCGAGAAAAGCAGTTCCTCGTCGTCTGTGAGGACGGTGACGAGACCCTTTGCGGCGCCGAGAGCCGTTTCGACGGAATCGGTAATTCGCTTTTGCGAGTCCTTCTTCATTATCAGTCGGTCGACGATAATATCTATGGTGTGCTTCTTGTTTTTGTCGAGTTCGATGTCTTCAAAGAGGTCTCGCATGGCGCCGTCGACGCGGACGCGTGTGAAGCCCTCTTTCTTGAAGCCGTCCAAAAGCTTTATATACTCGCCCTTTCTTGCTCTCACGACGGGCGCGAGTATCTGCATTTTAGTTCCCTCGGGGAACTGCATTATTCTGTCGACGATGTCGTCAAGCGTCTGCCTGACTATCTCGCGGCCGCAGACGGGACAATGCGGCACGCCTATCCTGGCGTATAAAAGACGGAGATAGTCGTATATCTCGGTAATGGTGCCGACGGTCGAACGCGGGTTTTTAGAGGTGGTCTTCTGGTCTATCGAAATAGCGGGGGAGAGGCCGTCTATTGAATCGACGTCGGGCTTGTCCATCTGGCCTAAAAACTGTCTCGCGTAGCTCGAAAGCGACTCGACGTAACGTCTTTGACCCTCGGCGTAAACGGTGTCGAAGGCAAGCGAGGACTTGCCCGAGCCCGATATTCCCGTAATAACTACGAGCTTATCTCTCGGGATGTCGACGTCGATATTCTTTAAGTTATTCTCTCTCGCGCCGCGGATTTTTATAAAACTGTCGGCCATTACTTTCGCCTCCCCGCGTAAGCGCCGTCTCTGAGGGCGGCAATTTTATCGCGTAGGAACGCCGCGTGCTCAAATTCGAGCATCCTTGCGGCCTCCTTCATTTGCTTTTCAAGTTCTTTTATAAGACGTTCTCTGTCCTTGGCCGAAGCGATTCTGTGAGAAGTTTCGGCGTCGACGTCCTCCTTGGAGGATATCTCAATAACGTCGCGGACGCCCTTGTTTACCGAACGCGGCGCGATGCCGTGGACGCGGTTATATTCAGACTGTATGGCGCGGCGTTCGGTGGATATCGATATCGCCGCCTCCATTGCGGGCGTGACGGTATCGGCATACATTATGACGCTGCCGTGCTCGTTACGGGCGGCGCGGCCTATCGTCTGGATAAGCGAGGTTTCGCTTCTC
Source organism: Clostridiales bacterium (assembly GCA_016281405.1). GTDB lineage: Bacteria > Bacillota > Clostridia > Oscillospirales > RGIG5299 > RGIG5299. The sequence continues at coordinate 3,220 of JAEEIO010000103.1, forward strand.
AAAAAGCCCGGCTTGTCGGCGTCGAAAATGGCGACGAGCGACACCTCGGGTATGTCGAGCCCCTCGCGTAACAGGTTTATGCCGACGAGGCAGTCGAACTCGCCGAGGCGAAGTCCGCGGATGAGCTTCATACGGTCGATGGTCTCGATGTCGTAGTGCATATATTTCGCCTTGACGCCCGATCGGACGAGGTAGTCGCTGAGGTCTTCCGCCATTTTCTTGGTGAGCGTCGTGACGAGCACGCGCTCTCCGCGCTCCGAGCGGGACATTATCTCGCTTAACAAGTCGTCTACCTGTCCCTCGGTCGGCTTGACCGTGATCTCGGGGTCGAGAAGACCCGTCGGGCGGAGTATCTGGCTTGCCATATTCTGCGAAACGCTTTTTTCGTATTCGGCGGGCGTCGCCGAGACGAAAACAATCTGCGGCACTCTCTCGTCAAACTCCTCGAAGTTCAAGGGACGGTTATCGAGCGCCGAGGGAAGACGGAAACCGTATTTTACGAGCGTTTCCTTTCTTGAGCGGTCGCCCGCGTACATGCCCCTGACCTGCGGCACGGTGACGTGGCTTTCGTCTATAAACATAACGAAATCCTTCGGGAAATAGTCGAGCAGTGTAAATGGGGCGGAACCGGGCGCTCTGCCGCTTATAATGCGGGAATAGTTTTCAATGCCCTTGCAAAATCCCGTCTCTCTTAGCATTTCGACGTCGTAATAGCTTCTCTCTTTGATGCGCTGGGCCTCGATAAGCTTGCCGTTTTGCTCGAAATACTTGACTCTTTCCTCGGTCTCGCGTTCAATTTCCGCTATAGCTGCGCCGAGCTTGTCGCGCTCGATGGCGTAGTGAGTGGCGGGGAAGACGGTGACGTGCGAAAGAAACTCGACGACCTCGCCCGTCACGCAGACTATTTCGGTTATTCTCTCCACCTCGTCGCCGAAAAACTCGACCCTGACGGCCGTTTCGCCCGAATATGAGGGAAATATCTCGACGGTGTCGCCCTTTACGCGGAACTTGTTTCGCGTAAATTCGTAGTCGGCCCTCTCATACTGCATGGCGACGAGCCTTTTAATAAGCTCGTCCCTATCAAGCGTTTCACCTTTACGTATTGAAACGCTCATACCCTGATATTCGGCGGGGTCGCCGAGGCTATAGATGCAGGAGACGGACGAGACGATTATGACGTCGCGCCGTTCGAAAAGTGCGCTCGTCGCCGAATGGCGAAGCTTTTCTATCTCGTCGTTTATCGAAGAGTCTTTCTCGATATATTGGTCGGTCGCGGGAAGATACGATTCGGGTTGATAGTAGTCGTAATAGGATACGAAATACTCGACCGCCGCGTCGGGGAAGAACTCGCGGAACTCCGAACAAAGCTGCGCGGCGAGTATCTTGTTGTGCGCAAGCACAAGGGTCGGGCGGTTGACCTTTTCTATGACCTTGGCCATGGTAAACGTCTTGCCCGAGCCGGTGATGCCGAGAAGCGTCTGCCGTTTAAGCCCGTTTTTAAGGCCGTTTGCCAACGACTCTATAGCCTCGGGCTGGTCGCCCGTGGGTGAAAAGTCGCTTTTTACGTGAAATAACCGCTCTTCCAATTAATTCTCCCGTCAATTGAAGGTGTGGAACAACTTACTGTTGGTAAAAGAGTAATAGTCGCGGTTGGCGACGACTATGTGGTCGGCGAAGGTTATATTGAGTCCGTCGAGTATATCTTTCAGCGTGTTGGTCGAAAAATAGTCGGCGTCGGAGGGATTCGCCGAGCCGCTCGGATGGTTGTGGGCAAGCGCAATGACCGAGGCGTTGTGAAGGAGCGCCGTCTCGCAGATCTTGCGGTGGTCTATCTTGCACTCGTTGACGGAGCCTTCCGCGACCGTGACGATCGCGAGAAGTTTCATTTTGCAGTCGAAGCAGAGCAATACGGCGCATTCGTCGTCTCTGCCCATAAAGTAATTGACGCAGAATTCGCCTATGTCCTCGACCTTATTGAATGTTCTTGTGTAGTTTTCTCTGTCGAGGAAATACTTTCTTGCGACGGGGAGGACGAGCTTGATAAGACGGGCGGCGTTTTTGCCGACTATCTTGGCAAGTTCCTGAGGCTTGGCGTCGAAGACGGCCGAAAGCGTTCCGAAATGCGAAAGCAGTTCGTGCGCGAGCTCGTTGGTGTCTTTCTGAGGTATGGCGAAAAACAGTAAAAGCTCTAAAACGTTATGTTCGGAAAAATGGTCGAGTCCCTCTGTGTCGAAGCGCTTCTTGACGCGCTCCCTGTGACCCGCGTGGATGTTTTTTGCTTTCTTTGCCTTTGCCGTGGTCTTTTTTTCTTTCTCTTCCATTTCGGACGTCCTTTCGTTTTATTTGATCTTTCTGCTTCCGGGTTTAATAAAGGGGATGCCTTTTTTGCAAAGCTCGCATTCGTCGGGCTCCCAGCTCTTTATGTCGGCCGAGTAGACCGCTTTGAAGGGGACACCGAAATCGACCTTTCCCATGGAACGGTCGACGACCGAAGCGACGCCGATGACGACGCCTCCCGCCTTCTTTACGAGGTCTATGACCTCTCTGACGGTGCCGCCCGTGGTGATGACGTCTTCGACGACGAGCACCTTTTTGCCTTCTTCGATGTGAAAGCCGCGGCGCAGGGTCATAACGCCCTCCTCGCGCTCGGCGAAAAAGCATCTCGCGCCGAACTGGCGGGCCGTTTCGTAGCTCATCTGTATCGCGCCTATTGCGGGGCCTATGACTATATCGGGCTTCTCCCCGAACTTCGAGGGAAGCTCTTTACAAAGCGCCTCGGCGTATTCGGGGTATTCGAATATGCGGGAAACCTGCATGTACTTATCCGAATGACGTCCCGAGGTCAAAAGAAAATGGCCCGTGTTCATAACGCCCGTCTTTTCGAGTATCTCTTCTATTTCTTTTTTCGTAAGCATAGCGTCTCCTCCGAAGGGTTTTCGTGTTAAAGATTATTATATCTTTTTTCCTTAAAAAAATCAAGTATCTTATTAATATGTCGGCAACATTTTTATAAGCGTATTTCGACCTTTTTACGCAATCATTGAAAAGTATACAAAGACCAAAACCGAAAAAATCATAAATTGTGCAAATTAGATATTGCAAACAGCGTGAAAATGATTTATCATATTGTTAGCACTCGGGAAGCAAGAGTGCTAAACGAAAAAGAAATCTTTACGGGAGGAATAAAATATGAAACTTCATCCTTTAGGCGACCGTCTTGTTATAAAGATGGTCGAAACCGAGGAAACCACCAAGAGCGGCATCATACTGACCGGCTCTGCCAAAGAGAAGCCGCAGGTCGCGGAGGTCATCGCGGTAGGACCCGGCGGACTCGTCGACGGCAAAGAGGTCAAAATGGAGCTCAAAGCGGGCGACAAGGTCATAACCAACAAATATTCGGGCACCGAGGTCAAACTCGACGGCGAGGAATATATCATAGTCCGTCAGAGCGACGTGCTCGCGAAAGTCGAATAAGGAGTGACAGATATGTCTAAAGTAATCATCTACGGCGAAGAGGCCAGAAAAGCCCTTCAGACCGGTATCAACAAGCTTGCCGACACCGTCAAGGTAACGCTCGGCCCCAAGGGCAAAAACGTAGTACTCGACAAGAAGTTCGGCGCGCCCCTCATCACCAACGACGGCGTGACGATAGCGAAGGAAATCGAACTTGACGACGCCTTTGAAAACATGGGCGCGCAGATAGTCAAGGAAGTCGCCACTAAGACCAACGACATCGCGGGCGACGGCACCACCACCGCCACTCTGCTCGCGCAGACCCTTATCAGAGAGGGCATGAAGAACGTGGCCGCGGGCGCCAACCCGATGGTAGTCAAGAAGGGCATTCAGAAGGCGGCAGACGCAGCCTGCGAGGCCATTCTGAAGAACGCCAAGGCCGTAAAGGGCTCCGAGGATATAGCGAGAGTCGCCACCGTTTCCGCGGGCGACGCTTTCGTGGGCAAGCTCATCTCCGAGGCCATGGATAAAGTCTCCGCCAACGGCGTCATCACTCTCGAAGAGTCCAAGACCGCCGAGACCTACAGCGAGGTCGTCGAAGGCATGCAGTTCGACCGCGGCTATATCTCGCCCTACATGGTCACCGACACCGACAAGATGGAAGCCGTCATTGACGACGCCCTCCTTCTCATAACCGATAAGAAGATTTCCAACCTTCAGGAGATCCTTCCGCTCCTCGAGCAGATAGTCCAGCAGGGCAAGAAGCTCGTCATCATCGCCGAAGACGTTGAGAACGAAGCCATCGCTACCCTCATAGTCAACAAGCTCCGCGGCGTATTTACCTGCGTAGCCGTCAAAGCCCCGGGCTTCGGCGACAGACGTAAGGAAATGCTCCAGGATATCGCCGTTCTGACGGGCGGCCAGGTCATCTCGACCGACCTCGGTCTCGAGCTCAAGGATACCACCCTCGATCAGCTCGGCCGCGCAAAGCAGGTCAGGATACAGAAGGAAAACACCATCATCGTCGACGGCGCGGGCAGCAAGGACGCCATCGAAGCGAGAAAGAACCAGATCAAGAACGCCATCTCCGTTTCCAACAGCGATTTCGATAAAGAGAAGCTTCAGGAACGCCTTGCCAAGCTTTCGGGCGGCGTCGCCGTCATAAGAGTCGGCGCGGCCACCGAAGTCGAAATGAAGGAGAAGAAGCTCCGCATTGAGGACGCCTTAGCGGCCACCAAGGCGGCCGTCGAGGAAGGCATAGTCGCCGGCGGCGGCAGCGCCTTCGTATCGGTCATGGCCGACGTCGAAAAGCTCATCGACACCCTCGAGGGCGACGAGAAGACGGGCGCCAAGATAGTCCTCAAAGCTCTCGAAGAGCCGCTTCGTCAGATTGCCGCCAACGCGGGCAACGACGGCTCGGTCATTCTCAACGAGATAAGAACCAAGAACGACACCTCCTACGGCTACGATGCCTATAACGAGAAGTTCTGCGATATGTTCGAGACCGGCATTGTCGATCCCGCCAAGGTCGCGAGAACCGCCCTAAAGAACGCCGCCTCCATCGCCTCGATGGTCATCACCACCGAGTCGCTGGTAGCCGACAAGAAGGAGCCTGCCGCTCCCGCCGCTCCCGCCATGAATCCCGGCATGGACGGCATGTATTAAACATAAACCCCGAAAGGCCCGTCGCAAGCGCGGCGGGCTTTTTTATTGTTGACTTTGCTTTGGCGCGGTGCTATAATTCTCGTAAAGGAGGAATAGCCATGAAAAAGCTCTTCGTTTTACTTATCGCGCTTGCGCTCTTCGCCTCGGTTTTATGCTCCTGCGGAACGCGGAAAAATTATACTGTAATGGGGAAATACGATTTGAACACATATCTCGATTATTACTGGGATTCCGAAGCCATCTACCACGAGTCCTACCTTCCGCTCTCCTCCAAAGAGGGCGAGAAGGAACTCGAAGTCACCCTTATGTATAAGCCCGATTCAATTATTGCAGTGCAGAACTTCAACGCGACCGTTACCTACGAAGAAGGGAAGGACTACCGTCTTTCGGGCGGCAAGCTCTATATAACAGAGGATTCGGCTATAGTCCGCCAGCCCTACGAATATTATTATCACGGCGAAAACGACCCGAAAAAGACGTCGTCGGGAGTCTTGTATAACTTCGGAAACGGAGTCTACTCGCCGCTTTTCGCAAACGGAGAGATACAGAGTAAAATGATACTCGTCTCCTACACCCACTCCGACAAATGGGAGGGCCCTGTGCCCGCGTCTAAGGGGAGTATAATACCGAAGACGCTCGAAAAATTAAAGAGCGGCAAGGACGTTTCGATAGTCCTCTACGGCGACTCGATAGCCTACGGCGCCGACTCGAGCTGCTATTATAAAGGCGTTTTCGGCGAGAACTGGGTCCCCGACTATTTCGACCTCGCCATGGCGAAATTAAAGGAAAAATATCCGTCCGCCAATATCAAAGCCGTCAACACCGCCGTCGGCGGCACGGGCATAAAATGGGCCATGGATAACCTTCAGGGCTCGGTCCTCAACTATTCGCCCGACCTCGTCATAGTCGCCTTCGGCATGAACGATTTCAATTATACCGGCAAGAGATATAAAGAAAAGATTGCCGAACTTTTAGACGCGATACGCGAAAAATACCCCGAGTGCGAGTTCATAGTCGTTTCGACCATGATGTATAACGCCGACATCGTCGACACCGCCTCGTGGCATCAGCAGGATCATCAGAAATATTTCGGCGAGCTTGAAAACGACTATTCGGGCGTCGCGTTTATGAATATGACCGAGATACATCAGTATCTCCTTACCAAGAAGCTTTTCAGGGATATGACGGGCAATAATATCAATCATCCCAACGATTTTCTCGCCCGCGCTTACGCCCAGACGCTCTTAAAAACCATGAGCGAATAAAAAAACTGTTGACATTTTCGCTTTCGGGTGGTATTATATCAGTATATTTCAAAGGCAATGACGGAGAACAGATTCCGTAAGGAACGCAAAGAGAGCCGATGACGGTGGGAATTCGGCGGTTCCGGCGGTCTCTCCTCACTCCCGAGCCGCGCTGCTGAAATCATCAGGCGGCGACGTTTCACGCGCGTTACGCGTCTTTTCCGCGGACGGTCTTCTTTTAGAGTCAACCGGCGGAAAACGAGGCGCTGCCGGAAACGGCGGCGCGAAAATGGGTGGTATCACGAGTTATTCGTCCCATAAGGTTTTGCCTTATGGGACGTTTTTTTCGGAGGAAACTATGGAGGAATTCAAACTGCTCGACATAACCGTGGGCGGCATGCTCGAAAAGCAGGCGAGGGAACACCCCGACTGCCTCGCGCTCAAGTATACCGACCGCGACTATTGCCGCACCTATAAGGAGTTCAACGACGAGGTAGACCGCGTCGCCAAAGGTATGCTCGCTATGGGTATCAAAAAGGGCGACCATATAGCGATATGGGCGACCAACATCCCCGAGTGGCAGATCTCGCTTTACGCCGCCGCGAAGATCGGCTGCGTCTACGTCACCGTCAACACCGCCTATAAAGTCTTCGAACTCGAATACCTCCTTTCGCAGTCCGATACGACGGCGCTCATCCTGATGGACGGCGTCAAGGACGTCGACTACGTCGAGATCGTCAACGACCTTTTGCCCGAGCTGAAAACGAGCGACAAGGCCTCTTTTCACTCCGAAAAACTGCCGTTTTTGAAGTATCTGATATATTGCGGCGAGCGTGAAACGCCCGGTATGTATAACTACAAAGAGCTTTACGAATTGGCCGATAAAACGCCCGAAAGCGAGTATTTATCAATAAAAGCAAGTGTAAAGCCCGATGACGTTACAAACATGCAGTATACCTCGGGGACGACGGGTTTCCCGAAGGGCGTCATGCTGACCCACAAAAACATAGTCAACAACGGAAAATGTATCGGCGACGGTATGGGATTTACCGAAAAAGACAAGCTTTGCGTTTGCGTGCCCTTCTTCCATTGCTTCGGACTGGTGCTCGCCACCATGGCGAGCCTCACTCACGCGACGGGTATGGTGCCTATCGACCGTTATCATCCCGTCAAGGTCCTGAAGGCGCTCGAAAGCGAAAAATGCACCGCCGTCCACGGCGTTCCGACCATGTTTATCGCCATGCTCGAACAGCCCGATTTCGACAAATACGACCTCTCAAATATGAGAACGGGCATAATGGCGGGCTCGCCCTGTCCGATAAAGGTCATGCGCGACGTCGTCGACAAGATGAATATGAGAGACATAGTCATAGTCTACGGTCAGACCGAGGCGTCGCCCGGCTGCACCATGACGACGACCTACGACACTCTCGAACGCCGCGTGACGACCGTCGGCAGACATTTTCCCGGCGTTGAGACCAAGATTGTCGACCCCGTCACGGGCAAGGAACTCCCGAAAAACACCCCCGGAGAGTTCTGCGCGAGAGGATATAACGTTATGCGCGGATACTACAAGATGGAGGAGGCCACCCGCCAAGTGATAGACGAGGACGGCTGGCTCCACACGGGCGACATCGCCACAGAGGACGAAGAGGGATATTACAAGATCACGGGCCGTCTGAAGGACATGATCATCAGGGGCGGCGAAAACATCTACCCAAAGGAGATAGAGGAGTTTTTATACACCCACGAAAAGATCAAGGACGTGCAGGTGATAGGCGTCCCCTCAAAGAATTACGGCGAGGAGATTTGCGCCTGCATAATCTTAAAGGAGGGCGCCGTAATGACCGAGGACGAGGTAAAGGAATAGGTCCGCAGTCACATGGCGAAGCATAAGGTGCCGAGCTACGTCTGGTTCGTCGAGGGCTTCCCGCAGAACGCCGCGGGAAAGATCCAGAAATACAAACTGAGAAGCGACGCGACCGAAAAATTCGGTCTCGGAGACGCCGCGCACATAGAAACCGCCTGATTTTTGAGGGCGGTTTCCTCTTTTTTTGATAAAACGGTTGTTTTTTGCAAAAAAAAATATTATAATATTATTTAATGAGAATTATTTTCGGAGGCTTGTCAAAAATGAGCGAAGTTTCAAATAAAGTCGCGGAATACCGCGCGGCCGTAAAGGCGCTTAAACCCTTTGATTTAAGCTGCTGCTTCCCGGTAAGGGATCAGAACACCCTCGGCGATTTTCACGACAGGGAAAAGATAATCGCCGACCTTTCCAAATTCGGCATTGAGAAGGCCGTTTTCTGGAATATGGAGTGCCTTTACATCTCTCCCGAGAGAGGCAACGAAGACCTTATAGAACTTACGAAAAACCATCCCAACTGCTATATCTGCCCCGTGCTCGCGCCCGACCTCGATTTAGAGCCCGGCATGCTTGATAAATACCTCGACCACTACGCCGAGCACCGCATGAAGGCGGCGAGAATGTTCCCCGCGACGCTCAAGCACTCAATGGACGACTGGGCGGTCGGAAACATCCTTTCGGCGCTCGAAAAGAGGGGCATTCCGCTTATCCTCTGGCATACCCAAGTCTCGTGGGAAAAGATTGCCGACATAGCGGCGAAATACCCCAAGCTCAAACTCGTCATAGAGGCGATAGACAAGAAGATGCTTTATCACTCGAAGAACCAGTATAAGCTGATAAAGGCCTTCAAAAACGTCTATTTCGGCTCCTACAATCTCGCTCAATACAGCTTCCTCGACGCCGTCGATACGGAGCATGACTGCCGCATGGTGCTTGCCACCAACTACCCCGTGTCCGACCCCAATATGAGCTTCGGCATCATCACCGAGGGACATTTTTCCGATAAGACCAAGGCGTTTATCTGCCACGGCTTTACCGAATCCATATAATCTAAAATCGAAACGGAAAGAAACGTAAAAATGGTTAAGAATTATCTCGGCATGGACTACGGAGCCGGAAGCGGACGAGGAATGCTCGGAAGCTTCGACGGCAAAAAACTTGAGCTTCGTGAAGTCAACCGCTTCCTGAATAACCCGATGCCCGACGGCACCGGCGGCCTGCGTTGGGATATAGGCAGGCTCTACGGCGCAGTTAAGGAGTCGCTGCTCCTGCTCAAAAAAGAGGGCGTAGAACTCCAGTCGATAGGCATCGACACCTGGGCGCAGGATTTCGGCGTCATAGGCCGCGACGGCGCTCTTCGCGCCAACCCCTACAGCTATCGCACGCCCTTTTTCAATAACGGTCTTGAAGCGATAAGAAAGAAACTCACCGACTTTGAGGTCTTCAAAATGACCGGCTCGGCCCTGAGCCCCGTCACAACGCTCTCTCAGCTTCTTGCCGTCGGAAATCAGTTCCCCGAATACGTCAAAGACGGCACCATCCTTTTCATGGCAAACCTCATAGGCTATTTACTTACGGGCGAAAAGTGCTGCGACTGTTCGGTGCCTTCGATGTCGCTTCTTTACGACACGGGCAAAAAAGAGTGGTCGGATGATATGATGGAGCTTTTCGGCATCGATAAGAGCATCCTGCCGCCCATGGTCGCCCACTACGAAAAATGCGGCGCGGTAAACGCTCCCGACCTCGTCGAGGAAGGGTGCGGCGGCATACCCGTAATTTCCGTCGCCCATCACGATACCGTCTCGGCTTTCACGACGGCCGACGCCCTCGGCTACGACAACGACACCGTCTACATAAGCTGCGGCACGTGGACCGTCTTAGGCGTTCCCGTTGACGAAGCGGTGCTTTCGGAGTCCGCCTACAAGCTCGGCCTTTGCAACGAAATGGGTCTTAACGGCAAACTCTTCCTCGCCAAAAACCTCACCGGTATGTGGATAGAGCAGGAGTGCCAGAGATACTGGAAGGAACGCGGCGAAAAGCTCGATTACAAGCATCTTGACAACTACGTCGCAAACGAGAGCAAGGACGATATTATCATCGATACCCAGCTTCCCGTTTTCTCGTCTGTCGGCAATATGCCCGAAAAGATACAGCGCTATTGCGCCGAGACGGGTCAGCGCGTGCCCGAGACGGTCGAGGACATTTTCGCCGTCATAATGCACAACATGGGCCGCGACTACGCGAGGGCTATAAAGCACATGGCGCCCTTCACCTCGGGCAAGGCCACGAGAATCCAGATAGTCGGC
>JAEEIO010000104.1 GCA_016281405.1 Clostridiales bacterium
ACGTCTATTACTTCGCCTGCAAAGTATAATCCCTTTACAATCTTTGACTGCATTGTGGCGGGCTCTATCTCCTTAACGGAGACGCCGCCCGAGGTCACGACTGCTTCGTCGAAGCCGCCGAAGCCCGTCGGGGTGAGTTTCAGGGCTTTTACCGTTTCCGCGAGAGCGCGGCGTTCCGAAGCGGTGACGGAGTTTACGGCTTTTTCGCCGTCGACGCCCGAAAGGGTGAGGACGGGAGGAATTATAGAAGCGGGCAAAAGTTTGCGAAGAACGTTTTTCAGCTCGCGGTTTTGAGAGGCGGCGAAATCGCGAAGAATTCTCGCGTCGAGCGTCTTCATATCGAGAGCGGGTTTAAGGTCTACGGTTATCAAACTCTCGCCGAGCATATTTTCTTTGAGACAGGACGAAAGAGAGAGGACGAGCGGACCCGAAATGCCGTCGTGCGTAAAGAGCATTTCGCCAAGCTCCGAAAATAGCTTTTTGCCTTTGAGATCGCACCGCAGTACGACGTTTTTAAGGGAGAGGCCCGCCGCTTCCCTCACCCACTTTTCGGCAGTCTTTACGGGGACGAGGGCGGGACGGAGCGGCGTGACGGTGTGTCCGAGGGCTTTGGCCATTTTATAGCCGTCGCCCGTCGAGCCGGTGGCGGGATAGGAAAGGCCGCCCGTGGCGATAATAACGGCGCCGAAGGCTTCCTTCCTGCCGCCGTAATGGACCGTTAAGTCTTTGGCAACAGCGTCGACGGCTGTATTTAACGTTTTTACGCCGAGATCTTTAAGTTTTTTCTTGAAAACCGCTAAAATATCGTAAGAGCGGTCGCTTACGGGAAATACGCGGCGGCCGCGCTCGGTCTTCAGGGGAACGCCCGCCGACTCGAAAAAGGCTTTTGTCGAAGTCGCGTCGAAGGCGGAAAAGGCGCTGTATAAAAACTTTCCGTTTACGGCGACGTGGTTTATGAGTTCGGGGAGGTCGCAGTCGTTAGTGACGTTGCAGCGGCCCTTGCCCGTTATAAGCAGTTTCTTTCCGACGGAGGCGTTTTTCTCGAAGAGGACGACCTTCGCTCCGTTTTCGGCCGCAGTAACGGCGGCCATAAGTCCGGCGGCTCCGCCGCCGACGACCGCGAGTTTGTCAGTCATGGCAGTGTCCGCCCGAGGAGAATATCTTTTTGAGGTCGGCTTTTTTCACGCCGTCCTCGTCTTTGAAACGGCAGGCGATAAACCGGCGCGCGTAGGCGTCTCCCTTATATACGCAGTAAAGCTTGCCAGAAAGTTCTAGAGCGTTTATCACGGCGCGGACGAGGTTTTCGACCCAGTATTCCTCTTCGGTTTTGTCAATTACCGTAAAACCGACTATTTCGGCGGGGTCTTTCGTTTCGTCATAGTAGCAGAAGGCGAGAAAGCCGCGCTCGTCGCAGGCTCCGAAGACCGAAAGGCTTTCGGGATAGCCGTATTTCCTTTTGAAGACGGCGGCCATATCGGCCTCGAGTTTCATCATGCGATACATCTTATCACCTTACCATTTCGCGCGGAAATCGCAGTATCGGCATATCTTTACGCCGTCCTGAGACTCGGTGAAGAGGGGCGGCAGTTTTTTCTCGCTGTTTGTTATACACCTCGGGTTGGGGCATCTTATGCCCGAATCGGAGGGATATACGGGCGCGGGCGGATCGAAGGGCGTTTCGAGCATGGTCTTGATAAGCGCCATGCGGGCATACATGCCGTATTTCGCCTGAGTGAAATAGAAGGCGCGGGGATCGAGGTCGACCTCTTCGGAGATCTCGTCTACCTTGGGAAGCGGGTGAAGGACTATGAGGTCTTTACGCGCCTTTTTCATCTTCGCGGCGTCGAGGACGAATACGCCCTTTTGCCTCTCGTATTCCTCTTCCGAGGCGAAGCGTTCCTTCTGGATTCGGGTCATATAGAGGCAGTCGAATTCGCCCAAATATTTTTCGAGCGAATCGCATTCGACGTATTTGTTGCCGCTGTTTTCAATTTCCTCGAGGATATATCGGGGGGCGGCGAGGCCGAAGGTGGATATGAGATAGAAGGTGTTGTTCTTGAAAAGCGAAAGCGCTTTAAGAAGCGAGTGGACGGTGCGGCCGTATTTGAGGTCGCCGCAGACGCCGATTTTAAGGCCGTCGAGCCTTCCCTTCTCCTTCATCATTGTCGTGAGGTCGGCGAGCGTCTGGGTGGGGTGGAGATGGCCGCCGTCGCCCGCGTTTATGACGGGGACGGTCGAGAAGAGCGAAGCGGCGTAGGCCGCGCCCTCTCTCGGATGGCGCATGGCTATTATATCGGCGTAGCAACCGACAATTCTTACGGTGTCGCGTAGCGACTCGCCTTTGGCGACCGACGAGTTGCCGGGGTTATCGAAGCCTATGTAATTGCCGCCCATTTTGAGCATGGCGGTCTGAAAGGAGAGCATGGTGCGCGTCGACGGCTCGTAGAAAAGCGTCGCGAGGGTCTTGCCCCTGCAACAGTCGGCAAAGTCGCCCGGTGAGGTGATTATCTCGCCCGTGAGCTTTGAAAGCGCCGTCCACTGCTCGCGCGATATGTCGTTGAAATCGATGAAATGTCTTATTCCCATTACGGCTCCTTATCTGATAAGAGTCCCTTCGACGTCGACGGAGGCGTCGGAGGTTTTACCCGAAAAATACTTGTTCATTACGGCGGCTATGAGGTCGACGAGGTAGCCGCCCTCGCCGCCGTGCTCGACGACGGCCGCTATCGCTATCTCGGGGTCGTCGTAGGGGGCGTAGGTTATGAATACGGCGTTGGGAGAACCTCCCGGCACCTCGGCGGTGCCCGTCTTGGCGGCCGCCTTGTAGGGCCCCAAAAGCGCGTTACGGGCGGCGTTGCCGGTCACGACGCCTATCATTCCCTTCTGAACGGTCTTTATGTCCTTTTGCTTTATTCCGAGGTCGGAAAAACGCGAAAGGACGGCGGGCTCGTTCGTAAATACGACGTTGTTATAACCCGAATCCACTACCTCCTTGAGAAGGTGCGGCTGATAGCGTTCGTCGGCGCTCGCGAGCATCTGAACGTAGGAGGCGAGCTGAATCGGCGTGACGGTGTTGAGCTGGCCTATGGATACCATGAGTTGATCGCCGGGGGTGAGGCCTCTGGCGTCGAAAATCTCTTTGGTGAGATAATAGCCCTTTACCTCGCCCGCAAGCTCGACTCCCGTCTGCCTGCCGAAGCCGAAAAGGCCCGAATAGACGTTGTGCTTCGCTATGCCGAGCTGACGTATCACGTCGAAGAAAAAGGCGTTGCAGGAGACCCTTATGGCCTTGTCGACGGTGCAGTCGCCGTGGGCGTAATGGCCGTAGCAATAGGGCTGATAATCGTGGTAATAGGTATAACGTCCCGTGCAGCGGTAGACGGTGTTGGCGGTTATAAGGCCTTCGTTAAGGCCCATCAGGGCGGTTATCATCTTGAAGGTCGAGCCCGGCTCGTAGGATCCGCCGATGGCGCGGTTGAGAAGCGGGGTGCCGCTGTCGGAAACGAGCGAGGAGTAGTCGTCGTTAAAGGTCGTGAGGTCGTAGGTCGGGTTGCTCGCCATGGCGAGCAGTTCGCCCGTTTTGACGTCAAGCACCACGACGGCGCCCGCGTCGGCGTCTTTGCCGCCGTTTTTGTATTTGCCCGTTTTGTCCTCGCGTAGAGCCTTTATCATGTCCGCGAGGGCGTCCTCGACGGCCATCTGAAGTTCGATGTCGATCGTCAGAACGACGTTGTCGCCGTTTTTGACGGGGGTGGTCATATCGGAGCCTATGATATTGTAATTGCTGTCGAGGTAGGTGGTCTTTACGCCGTCGACGCCGCGGAGGTAGTTTTCAAACGACTTCTGTATGCCGTCCTTGCCGACGTAGGAGTTGATGGTATAGCCGTCGTCCTTCAGCGCCTCGTATTCTTCGGCCGATATTTTGCCGACTCTGCCGAGTATGTGGGAGGCGTAGCCGGGATAGACGTAGGTGCTTTCGGTCTCGGCCTCTATTATGACGCCCGGGTATTTGGCGGCGTTTTCCTCCAAAACGGTGACGGTCCCGATGTCGATATTGTCGGCAAACATGAGCGGCACGCCCGTGGTGGTGCCGTTTTTATACATATCGTAGCGAAGACCTATGAGGATGCGTTTTTCGTCCTCGGCGTAGTTTCCGAGCTTCAGTTTATCGGACAGCATTGACACGACGTCGGCGGCAGAGCCGTTGTTTTTTATGCCGTAATAGACTAAAAAGTCGGAGAAAGCCGAATAGTCGGTCTGTTTGTCCTCTTCCTTCGTTTTGAAGCGGTACGGGAAAAACGAAATCGGGAAAGTATCGGTATAAGTTATACTTTTTTCGCGGAAAAGATTTGCGATGCGAAGCAGGCTTTCGTTATAGCTGTTTTGCGGGATGAACGACCGCTCGATATAGGCGACGTATTTCATCACGTTTTTTATCAGCGGACGCCCGTAGCGGTCGAGCACTTCGCCGCGGCCCGCCGCGACAGAGGTCTTTTTGGTTATGGTCGTAAGCGTTTTCTTATAGTAGCTTTCGCCGTTTACGATCTGGAGGTCGATAAGCCGTCCGAAAAAAACGGCGGCGCAAAGCGCGACGGCGACCGCGAAGGCGATTATTCTGCTTTTTTTCACGGCGCGGCCGTCATCTCCTTACTTTGATCTGTCCCACTGCTTTGAGAAGCGGTATCTGAAAAAGGCGAAAATGCCGTAGCAAAGCATTGCGACGCCGAAAGCCAACAGCGCCTTCGGGGCGGTTATCTTCAAAAGCCCCTCGAAAAAGGGGATTTTTCCTTTGACGGCAAGATAAAAGATAAAGCAAACCGTCTCGTATAGAGTCACGGCTATCGCCGAAACAACCGAGAAGGTGGCGATATTTCTGTTCAAGAAGGTTTTAAGCGAAACGGCTATGAAATAGAGAGTTATGGCGAAAAAGACGGCGTTAAGGCCGACGTGAAGGCTTTGAAAGTCAATCGCTATGCCGAGAATAAGTCCCGCAACCGCAATCTCTTTTTCGTCAAGGACGAAGGAGGCGGCAAGAAGCGACGGATAAACGATTGAGACGGTGACGCCGAAAAGCGCGGGCGTGGAAAAGCCCGTTTCGACCAAAAGCGCGATCAAAAGGACGGGGTATACGACGAGGCGCTTTAAGGAGACGGCTTCAATCAGTTTCATCTTTGACATCCTCCGGCGCTTTTTCGCCGGTTATTATATAGACGTTCTTAATCGACGCGAAGTCGACAGACGGCTGAACGACGGCGTAATAGGAGACGCCCTGCTCGTCGAAATAGATCTCTTTAATGACGCCTATCTTTATGCCGGACGGCACGACGCCGCCGAGCCCCGACGTATAGACGCTGTCTCCCCTGCTTATGACGGCGGTGTCGGATATGAAGGAAAGGCGGCAAAGTCCCTGCTTCATAAGCGAATACTCGCCTTTCAAAACGGCGGCGTCGCCCGTGCGTAAGACAAGGCCGCCGATGCTCGAGTCGGTGTCAATAATCGAAACGACCATCGCCCAGTTAAGGCCGACGTCGCCGACTATGCCGACGAGGCCGTCGGGCGTGACGACGGTGTCGCCCGTCTTTACGCCGTCCGATTTGCCTTTATTGACGGTGAAGACCGAAAACCAGTCGCCGTCGGCCTTCGAGACGGCGCAGGCCTCGACCATTATATAGCTTTTATCCTCTCCGACTATGCCGAGAAGGTTTTTGAGCCGCTCGTTTTCGTCAAGAAGGTCGCTGTTTTTTATGAGTTCCCTTTCGAGCTCGTTTATTCTCTCGCGGTATTCCTCGTTCTGTTTTACTACGTTTCCGTAGTTGAAAAGGCCGTCGAAGGCATTCGCGAAAAAGCCGCCCACGGAGTTAAGGCAGCTTTTGAAAAAGACGGCGACTTCCTTTCCCATATTGCCGACCGCCGTGCCGTCCGTCAGGGTGACGGAATAGAGAGCGAAGCCGGATATAAAGAGAAGGACGGCGACGAGGACTATGAAAAACTTACTTTTGAGAAATCTCAACGGTTTGCTCCTTAATAGTTAACGGTTATGTCGTCGATGGTGTCGAGAAAATCAAACATTTTGCCCGCGCCGACGGCGACGCAGTCGAGCGGGTCGACGGCCTTGACGACCTTGACTCCGAGCCGCTCGGAGAGGTATTTGTCTATACCGGGTATGAGGGCGCCGCCGCCCGAAAGGGTTATGCCGTTCATTATGATGTCGCCCGCGAGCTCGGGGGGAGTTTCCTCGAGAGTCGAGTGGACGGCGTCGCTTATCTTTTCAAGAGAAGGCAAAAGCGCCTGACGGACGTCCTCGGCGGTTATGTTTATGACGGCGGGAAGGCCGTTTATGAGGTCGCGGCCTCTTGCCTCGGTCGTCTCCGCCTTGGCGTAACCTTCGTAGGCGGAGCCTATTTCAATTTTTACCTTTTCGGCAGTTCTTTCGCCGATCAGGACGTTATATTTCTTTCTTACGTAGTTGACTATGCCGTTATCCATGGCGTCCCCCGCGCAGCGAAGCGAGCAGGAGCAGACTATGCCGCCCAAGGAAGTGACGGCGACTTCGGCGGTGCCGCCGCCTATGTCGACAATCATCGAGCCGCAGGCGTCGAAGACCGGGAGGTTGGCGCCGACGGCCGACGCGAAGGGTTCCGGTATCATATAGACCTTTTTGGCGCCCGAATCGTTTGCGGCGTCCTCAATGGCCATTTTCTCGACCTCGGAGACGCCCGCGGGATAGCAGACGACCATTCTCGTCTTGGTGAGAAATCCGCCGTTTTTGGACATCTTCACGAATTCGCGCATCATTTTGGCGGCCGCGTCGAAGTCGGCTATGACGCCGTCGATCAGCGGACGCTTGGTCATTATCTCCTTCGGCGTGCGGCCTAGCATCGATTTGGCCGCGGTGCCGACGGCGACGGTCTTGCCCGTCTCGGTGTTTATGGAAATGACCGACGGCTCGCGCATTATAATTCCCTTGCCGCGTTTATAGATAAGGGTGTTGGCGGTGCCGAGGTCTATGCCTATATCGTTGGAAAACATCAGAGTCACTCCGATCTTTGAAGTAATTCTTATTTGGCGCCGGTGGAGCCGAAGCCTCCGCTTCCCCTTTCGGTCTCGCCGAGAACGTCGGTTTCGACAACGGAGACCTGCTCTGTTTTAATAATCACGAGCTGGGCAATTCTGTCAAATGGGGCGACGGTATATTCTTTATTCGAGACGTTGCAAAGCCCGACGCATATCTCGCCGCGGTAGTCGCTGTCAATAAGCCCTACCCCGTTGGAGGGATGTATACCGTGCTTTATGCCGAGTCCGCTTCGGCCTAAAATCAGTCCCGCGTAGCCTTTTTCTATCTCTGCCGCTATGCCTGTGGGTATGACGGCAAGGTCGCCCGGCTTTATTGTGACGGGCGAGGAAACAGAGGCTGAGAGGTCGAGGCCGGCGGCGCCTTCGGTCTGAGCTTTGGGGATCGGGACGGGCGCCACGCCTTCCTTTTCGAGTATTTTGACTTTGAGCTTCATCTTACTCTCCGAGGCGGGCCTTTAGGGAGGCTATCTCCTTCTGGAGCTGGTGCTTTTCGTCGTCGGCGCGGGCGGCGTCGTCGAAATAGGCCTTAAGCTGCATTCTCAGGTTGCCCGTGGCCATTTTGTTTTCCTCAAGCTCCTCGTAAAGATCCATGCAGACAAGGAGGGCGGCCATAGAGGTAGAGATGCGGTCGTTATTATCGGTGATCGCCTTGACGCGCTCGGTGACGGCGGCTATCGCTCTGTCGATCTCCTCTTTGCTCTCGTCGCTCACAATGTTGCACTGATATCCGCAGATGTTGATGTTGTACTGACGTTCCATCGTTTTGACCTCCGTAATTTTACTAAATTATATTATAATATATTTTTTTTGATTTTGAAAGAGTTTTTTTATTTATTTTTAACGTTATCGGGCATTTTTCGGAAAACTTTTTCAACAGGAAAGGGCCGCAATTTCGTTTTTTATTGACTGAAAGGCGTTTAGGTGATAAAATATTATATTATAAACCACGAAAGGCTTTATAAAATGAGCGGAAAAATTAAAAGGATAGCCGTAAAAATCGGCACGTCTTCCCTCACCCACGAAAACGGGACGATAAACATAGCCGCCATCGAAA
>JAEEIO010000105.1 GCA_016281405.1 Clostridiales bacterium
AGCAGTTTTACGCGAGTAATTTTTCGTTCAGACAAGGCAAAAGGGAGCGGCCATACTGACGTATGGCCGCTTCTTTTTAACACAGTATGAACGGAAAAGGGCCGCGTAAAACCTACACACTCCCTTATCCGCACCGCCTAAACGCAACGGACTTTTTTTATTTTGTTTTACTTTCCGTTCCAGTGGTGCGCTTTTTCGAGCATCATGTCCTTGACCTTCATGAGCCTCGCGGTCGAGCTTCGCTCGTTCTCGTCAAGCTTCATGGTGATATACTTTATCGTGTCCTTCAGGTCGGGTATCATAACGTGCTCGAGGGCGTTGACGCGACGCCTCGTCTTCTCGATCTCGGCCGACAAAAGCTGCGCCGACTTCTCGGTCTCGGCAAGCCGCAAGAGTTTTGGCATCACCGACGAGAGGGAAGAAACGGCGGTATCGAGCTCGGCCGACGTAAAGGCGTAGCCGTAGGAATAAATATCCTCCGACCTTCCCGTCTTGGCCTTGACCTCGTAGACGGGGATATTCACGCTCATAACGTTTTTAGTCGTTATGTCGAGATTTATTTCCTGCTTCGGCGCCATAAGAGCAACCGCTAATTCCGACGGCTCCATTACGGACCTTGCCACCGAAAAATGTCTGTTTGCGTTTTCAAGCTCGCTCTCGACTTCTATTCGGAGGTCTTTATTCTCGCGGACGGTCTGTAAAAAACGCCTCATCAGCTCGTCGCGCTTGTCCTTCAGGAGCTTGTGACCCTTTGTGGCCGTCACAAGCCTTTTTTTAAGCCTCGAAAGCTCCATGCGCGTCGGATTGACGTTCATCACGGCCAAAGTGATCGCCTGCCTTCAAAGGGATTATTTCCCGTAATACATGTCTAAATACTTGTCGTCTATACGTTTGAGCTCGCTTCGTGGGAGCGTCGAAAGGAGCTTCCAGCCGATAGTCAGAGTTTCCTCTATCGTCCTGCACGTCTCAAAGCCCTGCGAGACGTATTCCTTCTCGAACCTCTCCGCGAACTTGGCGTAAAGCTTGTCTATGTCGGTAAGCGCCGCCTCGCCGAGAATTACCATAAGCTCCCTTGCCTCCATGCCTCTCGCGTAGGCGGCAAAAAGCTGGTTCATGGTGTTGGCGTGGTCGGCTCTCGTCTTGCCCTCGCCTATGCCCTTGTCCTTAAGACGCGAAAGCGACGGAAGGACGTTTATGGGCGGCATGATATTTTTTCTGTAAAGCTCGCGGCTTAGAATTATCTGTCCCTCGGTGATATATCCCGTAAGGTCGGGGATGGGGTGAGTCTTGTCGTCCTCGGGCATCGAAAGGATGGGTATAAGCGTTATAGACCCGTCCTTCCCCTTGAGTCTGCCCGCTCTTTCATACATCGACGCCAGGTCGGTATACATATAACCGGGGTAGCCTCTTCTGCCGGGGACTTCCTTTCTCGCCGCCGAAACCTCGCGAAGCGCGTCGGCGTAGTTGGTAATGTCGGTCATTATAACGAGGACGTGCATCCCTAAGGTAAACGCGAGATATTCCGCGGCGGTAAGCGCCATCCTCGGCGTCGCTATACGCTCAATGGCGGGGTCGTTTGCGAGGTTGACGAACATGACCGTTCTGTCTATGGCGCCCGTCTCCCTGAAGGAGTTGACGAAGAAATCCGACTCCTCGAAGGTGATGCCCATGGCCGCGAAAACGACGGCAAACGGCTCGTTGGTGCCTCTGACCGTCGCCTGCCTCGCGATCTGGGCGGCAAGCTGGGCGTGGGGAAGACCCGACGCCGAGAAAACGGGGAGCTTCTGACCTCTTACAAGGGTGTTAAGACCGTCTATCGCCGAAACGCCCGTCTGAATAAACTCCATCGGGTAGTTTCTCGCGGCGGGATTCATCGGTCTGCCGTTTATATCGAGCCTCTCGTCGGGAATTATCTCGGGACCGCCGTCAATAGGCCGTCCGAGCCCGTCGAAGACTCTCGAAAGCATATCCTTCGATACGCCGAGCCTCATGCTTTTTCCGGTGAAACGCGCCTTGGAATTGGAAAGGTTGATGCCCGCAGAGCTCTCGAAAAGCTGGACGAGAGCGTTAGTACCGTTTACCTCAAGCACCTTGCAGCGTCTGCGCTCGCCGTTTACGAGCTCTATTTCGCCGAGCTCGTCGTAGGTTACGCCCTCGACGTCGCGGACAAGCACCAGAGGCCCCGAGACCTCCTCGATGGTCCTGTATTCTTTAGACATCTTCCTTCGCCTCCTTCACCGCTTCCGCGAGCTCGAAGTCGAGCTCCGAAAGTGCCGATTCGTATTCCTCGTTCACCTTTTCCTCGGCGACGTATTTAAGACGCCCTATCTTTTCCCTCGCGGGTATGGAAGCGATCTTATTTATATCCGCGCCGCTCTCGACGGCCTTCTGCGCCCTGTCGTAGTAAGCAAGTATCGCCTTCATCATAAGAAGCTGCTTCGGAAGCGAGGTGTAGGTATCGGTCTCGTGGAAGGCGTTCTGGTGTAAAAAGTCTTCTCTTATAGACCTCGCCGCCTCGAGCTTGAGCCTGTCGCCCGCCGAAAGGGCGTCCATACCTACGAGCTTGACTATTTCCTGAAGCTCCGCCTCTTCCTGAAGAAGATGCATCATCCTGTTTCGCGCGGGCATCCACTCGGGCGAGACGTTTTCCGAATACCAGCCCTTCATCGAGTCGAGATAAAGAGAATAACTCGTCAGCCAGTTGACGGCCGGGAAGTGACGCCTGTAAGCGAGCGCCGAATCGAGTCCCCAGAAGACCTTGACGATTCTTAGCGTCGCCTGCGACACGGGCTCCGAAATATCGCCGCCGGGAGGAGACACGGCGCCTATGACCGAAAGCGCGCCCTCGCGGGGTTTGCTTCCTAAGGACACGACGTGTCCCGCTCTCTCGTAAAACTGCGCGAGCCTTGAACCAAGGTATGCGGGATAGCCCTCTTCGCCGGGCATCTCTTCGAGACGTCCCGACATTTCTCTGAGCGCCTCGGCCCATCTCGAGGTGGAGTCGGCCATCAGAGCCACCGAGAAGCCCATATCCCTGAAATATTCCGCTATCGTAATGCCCGTATATATCGAAGCTTCTCTTGCCGCGACGGGCATATCCGAGGTATTTGCTATCAAAACCGTCCGCTCCATGAGCGAGCACCCCGTCTTGGGGTCTTTCAACTCGGGAAACTCGTTAAGAACGTCGGTCATCTCGTTTCCGCGTTCGCCGCAGCCTATGTAAACTATTATATCGGCCTCGGCCCACTTGGCGAGCTGGTGCTGAACGACGGTCTTGCCCGACCCGAACGGCCCGGGCACAGCCGCGACGCCTCCTTTTGCTATCGGGAAAAGCGTGTCTATAACTCTCTGACCCGAGACGAGCGGCATAACGGGCGCGAGCTTCTTGGCGTAGGGACGCCCTCTTCTTACGGGCCACTTCTGCATCATCGTGACGGCCTTTTCACTCCCGTCGTCGCAGACGACGACCGCCGCCGTCTCCTCGACGGTGCAGTCCTTTTCGGAGATCTCTTTAATAACGCCGTTTATGCCCTTCGGCACCATTATCTTCTGGGTGACGAGCCTCGTCTCCTTGACGGAGCCTATCACGTCGCCCTCCGCGACCCTTTCGCCCGCCTTGACGGTCGGCTCGAAATGCCAGACCTTCCCGCGGTCGAGAGACGGCACCTCTATACCTCTTTGCAGATTGGTGCCGGTCATCTCCATAACTTTAACGAGCGGCCTCTGTATGCCGTCGAATATGGAGCCTATCAGGCCGGGGCCGAGCTCCGCCGAAAGAGGCGCGCCCGTGGATACGACGGGTTCGCCCGGGCCGAGCCCCGACGTCTCCTCGTAAACCTGAATAGAGGCGTTTTCGCCGTGCATCTCTATGATTTCGCCTATAAGGTGCTTGTCGGAGACGCGGACGACGTCGAACATATCGGCGTCTCTCATACCGCTCGCGACTACAAGCGGCCCCGCGACCTTGACTATCTTTCCGCTCATTTTATATAACCACGCCTTTCGTAAGAAAGATGAAAAATCACTTGTTGAAAATAATATCCGAACCGACGGCCTTCACGACCGACCGTCTGACGTTTTCGATCCCTTCGCCCGTGTTGCCCTTTACCCCGGGTATAAGAATTATCGCGGGCGTCGGGCTGTCGGCATACTGCTCAATGACGGGCATGATAAACGAGGCGAGATATTCGGTTATGTAGATGACGGCAAATCCGTTTTCGGCAAGACGCCTGACGAGCGTCTTCGCGGCCTCGCCGTCGTCGCACTCGAAGACCGAAAGACCGAGGGCGGCAAAACCCATGACCGAGTCGCTGTCGCCGACCGCGGCTATCTTATACATACGATCTCCTCACCTTCGATTTGATTTCCTCCTCGGAGAGCCCAGCGTTCTTGGCCGAGAGTATTATCCTCACCGACCGAAGCTCCGTCTCCTTGGCGATGACGTAGGCGAAAAGCGGAGACGTTCCGAAGGTCTCGAGCTTCGCCCTCTTGCAGTATTCGATGATCATATCGTCGCACGCCTTTTCAAGCGCCTCGGCCGATATTTTGAGAGCCTCGCCGCAGGCGGCGAAAGAGCCTCTCGTGAGATAGGATATAAGCGATTCGGGCCCGTCTACGGCCGCCTCCGCGAGGGCGCGGACGTCAAGAGCGGGCGTCGCGACGGTGTTCTCCGTAATAAACTCCACGTCCTTGCCGTTTCTCGCGGCGCGGAAGGCTGTTTTAATATCGGTAAGCGCCGCCCAAAGGTCGCCGAAGCCTGCTATAAACGGGTCGCCCGTCTTCTGCGTGGCCTCGTAAGAAAGCCGAAGCGCCGCCCTGTCTATGATAAGGTCGGCCGCCTGGCCGTCGCCCGTCCTCGTGAGGACGTCGTAGGCCTCCTCGGCCACGGGCGCCATGCCGTGAAGCGGCGCGAAGTTCCGCTCCGACACCGCCTTTTCAAGCTCCGCGAGCGAGAGCGATGCGGGCGTTGTATATCCCGCCGACGTATCCTTACCCGAATAAAACGCCTTCAGGACGCTTTTTAAGTTTCTGTAATCGTTTTTGACCGTGAAGAAGTCGAAGACGTGTCCGTCGGGAACTATCTCGGCCATAAATTTCCAGAGCCGCTTTTGCTCCGTCTCGGTCAGGGTGACGGCGGTTTCCGAAACAAGCTCGTCGCCCCAGCCTCTGTCCTTGAGCCGCCCGATTATCTCTTCGCAGTCCTCGGCGGCAATGAGGGAGTAAAGCTCTTCGTCTGAAAAGAGCTTGGCTTCGTTCATCCTTATTCGAGCAACCGCGTAGGTGTAATCGGCGGGTTTTATCAATTTACTGCCTCCAACTTTATGAGAAGAGAACGCCGCAGGCGACGTCCGAAAGCCTTTCGCCGTCGATATCGGCTATCGACTCGAAAGACCCGTTTATCTCTATTTCGCCGTAGGATATAACGGCGCCGCCCGAGATCGGGATCGCCTCTTTCGAAACCGCGAGCCCGAGGGGCGCGATTTTGTCCGAAAAATCCTTAGGAAGCCTCTTAAGGTCTTTTTCGTTAAGCTTCAAAAGACCCTTTTTGGCCCTGTCGGCGTTTTTATCGCAGAACCTGAAAATAAAGTCGAAATAGCTCTTGTCGTCAAGCTTTGAAAGAAGGACTTTTGCCCCCTCGGTCGCTCTGTCGACAAGCGCGCGCTCGGCCGCGAGCTCTTCCTTCTTCGCCGCCACCGAGACCTCGCTTTCGCCCGCGCGGGCGATAGCCTCGGCCTTTTTCACGGCCTCGGAGGTTTTGATCTCGGCCTCTTTTTCGGCTTCCTTTTCGGCCTTTTCGATGATTCTCAGTGCTTCCTTTTCGGCGTCGGCGATAATATCCGCCGCTGCCTTTTCGGCGGAAGCCGAAATCTCGTTAAGAATATTCTGAAGACCGTCCATTTAACGAACTCCGTTCAAATGAAATCAGACGTTTAAGTTGCTCACGAGCACCGCGCTTAAGATCGAGGTGACGAGCGGGAACAGCGCGTAAAGCTCGACGAAGGTGACCGACATCATGGCTTTCGCGAACATCTTCTCGTTTTTTCCGCAAAGGGCGATGTTCGCCGCGGCGCTCTTGCCCTGGTGGATGGCGGAGAAAAGGCCGCCTATGCCGATAGGCAGAGCGGACGCGAAGTAAAGAAGACCTTTGGTCACCGAAATATCGGCAAGCTGTCCGCCTAAAATACCCGTCTGACCGAGTATGATGAAGCCGACTATAAGGCCGTAAATGCCCTGCGAGCCGGGGAGAAGCTGCATAATGATGAGCTTGGTCGAAAGCGCGGGTTTCTCGGAGAGAACGCCCGCGGCCGCCTGGCCGGACGTGCCGACGCCGACAGCGGAGCCCCAGCAGGAGAGCGCGACCGCGACGGCGACGCCGAAGAGAGTCCAGTTGATACCGCTAAAGAATTCCATGTTAAATTTCCTCCGTAAATCTTATGTATTTTGTTTCCGCTTTGAAAGGCTCGTAGGGTTTGCCGTCTCCCTCGTAAAATTTTCCGAAGAATTCGACGTACTGGAGCCTAAGTGTATGAACGTAAGCGCTTAAGAAACTGAGCGCCATGTTTATCGCCGTCCCTATCAGGAAGACGATGAGCAGGACGAAGGGCTTTAGCGCCCCCGGCACGATAACTCCCACTGAGTTCATGGCCGAGGCGAAAGCGCCCGACGCCAGCGCCAGCGCGAAAAGTCTCGCGTAGGACGCTATATCCGAGAAGTAGCTCGTTATGTCGTAAAGACCCGCGAACCCTCCGAATATCTTCATAAACGGGTTTTTGTTCTTGTAGCCCCCGAGGAAAGCCACCATCGCCGCGCCGACTATCGCCATAACGGCTCCCACCGTCGTAAGAACGGGGACGGGAGCGAACATCCCGATAACCGCGAGCGCCGCGCCCGTGAAGATCACGAGCCACCCGCCCGTTTCGCAGATCGCGGGCCATATACCCTCGTTTCGCGTGAGATTTATAAACTTGATGACAAGTCCCACGACGATCTGAATGAATCCGAGCGCCAGACTGAAGAAAAGCACCGTCACGGGGTCGTTCATCGGATTGACCCAAAGGGCGGGGAAATCCACCTGATGTCCGAAAAACTCTCTCGAAACTACCGAAACTATATCCCCGAAAAATCCGCCGAAGACGAAGCCCCATATTATCGTCGAGATCCCGCAGTAGAGGAACATCGTCAGCGTTTTTCTCAAAGACTTTTCGAGCGTGAACTTCTTAAGGGCTATAAAGCACCCGAGGGTGATAAGCGCCCCGTATCCGACGTCGCAATACATGATCCCGAAGAACATATAGTAAAAGAATGCCATAACGGGCGTCGGATCGATATCATGGGGCGACGGCGACGAATAACTCTCGACAATACTCTCGGCGGGCGCCGCGAAGGCGTTGTTCTTGAGCTTTACGGGCGTCTCGGGGTCTTCTCTCGCGGCGTCTTTAAGCTCGACGGCCGCCGAAAACCTCGCGTTTATCTCGTCGGTGATCCCCTCCGAGACGTCCTCGGGCAGATAGCCCGAGATGATCGAGACGTTTTTTGTCTGCAAGAGCTTTTGCATCTCTTTGTTCCTGTCGGCGCGGAGCCGATAGTAGTCGCAGACCGTCATTATCTTTTCTCTGCTCTCGGCGCAGGTCCCGATAAGCGTCGCGAGATCCTTTACCGCCTTTTCCATGGCGCCGATTCTCCGCTCGGCCGTTGACTTCTCCTCGGCCGGCGACGCCTTCCCGGGCAGCTGAAACTTCACGAACCCGACCTTCCGTAGCGCCGCCTCGGCCTCCTCGGCCTTTTCTTTGGCGCAGACGGCGAAGAAGGCCGTCATGTTTTTATTTCTGAAAACCTCTTCGAGCGAGAGAGGAAAACTCTTGTCAAGCCCCGCCGCCTCGAAAAGCGCCGAAGCCGAAAGACTTTCCGAAACCGTCCCCGTGAAGAAAAAGGTCTTTTCGGTAGATACCGCGGAGGCGGGCAGGTCGTATCCGACCCACGGCTCGAGCATCGCGACCTTGGCGTTCTGTCTCGCTATCTCGGCCTTGCACTCGTTTATCTGCTTCGACATTGTGAGAATGTTGTCGCAAAGCCTTATCGTCTCGTGCCTGTATCCCGATATTTCGTTGTAATCCTTTTCCGATATGATTTTTCTGCCGTTAAGCGACGATAAAAGTCCCTTTTTCTGCGGCGCGTATTCGTCTAAAACCTCGAGAGCCGCCGCGGCCGTCTGCGACCGCTTTTCGAGATAGGCCACCTGATAAGCCGTGTCGGTGAAGGAAAGGCCGTCTCTCGGCTGCTGCTTCTCGATCATGACGGCGCCTTTCCGCTGGAGATATTCCATCACGGGCTTGACGTCGCGTTTAAGGACGTATATATCGGCTTTTTTCATTTTGGCGACCGCCAACACGATCACCGCCCTTCGAAAAGAAGATTGTCAGTATTCCAAAAAAGCGTCGGCAACGGCCGCGGCCGCCTTGTCGAGGTTTTTCTCGGCCTTGGCGACCTTCACCTTTATCTCGTCCGAAGCGGCGCTTTTGCCGTATTCGGCCTCTTTCGCGGCCTTTTCCCTTGCCTCGGCTATGATATTTGCGCTTCGCTCGTCGGCGTCGGCGAGCCGCTCTTTTCTTCTCTCGGCCGCCTCGGCCTCGGCCTCGGCGATTATCTCCGCGGCCTTCTTTTTCGCCGCCTCGATCTTTGCCGCCGCGTCCTTTTCGGCCTGAAGTATTATGTTTACGGTCTCGGCTGCCATACGCCCCGACCTCCTGTAAAAAAGAATATAATAAACCAAATAACAGTATATCACAAATATACTTATTTGTCTATATTTTAACAACTTTTTATTATAAAACCGCCCCGCGCGCTTTTGATGTATAAAAAAAGACGAAAAGTGTATAATTTTTGTTTTATTTTTATTGAACTATTGCTTTTTTTTATGCATTTTTCTATAATAAAACCAATGATATATAGGGAGGCAAACGAAATGAAAAAACTTACGGCGATTTTACTTACCGTTCTCATGCTCCTTTCCGCCCTCGCGGTCTTTTCCGCCTGCGGAGAGGAGAAGGTGGAAGTCGAACCCGGCCCGTTAGGCCGCTACACCCCCGCTGTCCGCGTCACCTACACGCTCCCCTTTATCGGCGGCTACGAAGCGAGCGCCCTTGATAAAATGGGCTACAGCGTCGACGAGACCCCGTGGACCGAGCAGATAAAAAACGACCTTGGAGTAAAGCTTATAAACGAGTGGGCGGTCACCGACAACTCCGCCTACCTCGCGAAACTTGTAAGCTCCATCACCATAGGCCGCATCCCCGACATAGTCAACCTCCTTTACGGCGAGGACTACGCCTACGCCTACGCAAAATCCCTCCACGAAAACGACCTCACCCTCGACATCACAAGCCTTATCGACGAATACGCTTCCGATAAGTTAAAAGAGTCCATCGAGGTCGCGGGCGACGAGATATTTTACCCCGCCACCTTCGACGGCGGCATCTACGCCATGCCTCAGATAACCCTCGGCGCCGCCGCCCGTGAGACCGTCTGGTGGATAAGAAAAGACTGGCTCGACGCCGTCGGCAAAAAAGCCCCGACCGATTGGGACAGCCTCGTTGACGTCCTCACCGCCTTCAGAAACTCCGACCCCGACGGCAACGGCGAGGAAGACACCTACGGCCTCGCGACCGCCCTCAACTCCGAGCATTACGACAGAATGCTCTTCGGCTCCTTGGGAGCCTACCCCTATATGTGGCGGGACGACGGAAGAGGAAATCTCGTCTACGGCTCCGTACAGCCCGAGATGAAGCAGGCGCTTGCGAAAATCGCCGACCTCTACGCCCGCGGCCTTATTTACGAAGACCTTACGGGCATGAGCTACACCGCCTTCATGGATAACAAGGCGGGCATGATAAGAGGCACCACCCTCTATATCAAGGCCTTTGAAAACCTCTGTAAGCGCGAGGGCGTCGAGTTCTTACCCTTAAAAGCTTTCTCGCTCACCGAAAAGAACGGTATAGCCGTTTTGCAGGGCGACTCCAACGCCTTCCGCTTCTGGGTGGTCGCCAAGACCTGCAAATACCCCGAAGTGCTTATAAAACTCTTCAATCACTATATCGAGACCGCCGAGGCCGCCAAGGAAGACGAAGAGCTCTATAATAAACTATTCACCGACGTCGCGGGTCTCTCGCCCGTCACCACGAGCTGGCTTAAGAGCGACGGCTCCATGGGCAATAACGACCTTATTGAAGCCATAGAACAGCGCGATAATTCGTCGCTCCGCACCGCCTCCGACAGGATGTTATACGATAACGTCCTCAAATACCTCGACGGCGGCGACAGAGCTTTCTATTCCGACTACCTCGTCTACGGCAAAGGCGGCTCCAACGAAGCCTTCTACACCTACGACTTTGACGATAATTTCACCGTCAATAAATACTGCTACTCCAAAACGCTCACCATGATCGATAAGGAAGCGGCTCTCCATGCCCTCGAATACGAGTATTTCGCAGGTATCATAACCGGCGAAAAGACCGTCGACGAATTCGACATTTTCGTCACCGAGTGGAAGAAGCAGGGCGGCGATCAGATAACCGCCGAAGTCAACGAGTGGTATCACTCCGTAAACGCCTGATAGGCAAGTCGCCCTTTTACGCGCGAATACGTTGTCAAAGCGCCCGCATACGCAAGTATGCGGGCGCTTTTCCCGGTCTTGCACGAAAATCATCGCCTTGCGGAAAAGGATCCCGTAACGCGGTTTGTTAAAACATAAACCCCGCCTTTTTAAGTCGCACCGCGATAAGCGCCGCCAAAACGACGGCCGCCGCGTCGGTAAGAATAAACGGCAAAACGCAGACCGTTATTATCTGCCATACTCCGTAGGGCGTCCCGACGTAAAAGTTCATGATAACGTAAAACCAGACCGACCCGAAAAGGTAAATGATCGCGTTTCCCGCGAGCCCCGCAAATAAAAACCGCAGGTAATTCGGATCTTTCCCTCGAATTATCCCCCCGACGGCCGCCGCGAGCAAAAATCCCGCGATATACCCGAAAGTCGGCGTCAGCACGTAGCCGATGCCCCCTCCCGCCGTAAAAACGGGAAGGCCGAGTAGCCCAAGCGCGACGTAGACCGCGGCCGCCGCCGTCCCTCTTTTGGGGCCGCCGACGAAATAGGCGAGCGTTACGGCGAAAAGCTGCAGGCTGTAAGGCACCGTGAAGATATTAAACCTTATGAGCGCCCCGACTATTATGACCGCCGCCAAAAGAGCCGGCAGCGCGACGTTTTTGAAAAGCTTACTTTGCATATTTTTCACTCCCGAGCGAAACGGCTCCGCTTTTCACGGCTATCTCGCCCTCTTCGGTCTTGACCAAAAGCTCGCCGCAGTCCCCGATACCCGCGGCGACGCCGCTGTATTCTTTCCCGTCCTTCGTAAAAAAGACCTCTTTCCCCAAAACGAGCTGACAGCCGCGGTATTCCGAAACTATTTCCCCGACGTCGCCCTCTTTCAAAAGCGCGCAGATATTCTTTATCATCTCCGAGGCGAGCAGGTTTTTCTCCGCGTCTATATGCCCCGCGACCTCCGAAAGCGGCCCCGTGAGCCCGTCCGACCCGGTGTTGACCCCCGCGCCGCAGACGACGGCGCCTACGCCGCCGTCCTCCATGTCGGTCACGGCTTCGCAAAGTATCCCCGCGACCTTCTTCCCCTTATAAAAAATATCGTTAACCCACTTTATCTCCGTATCCCCCGCGCCGCAGACCGCCATCGCCCGCCTTACGGCGACCGCCGCGGCGACGGTAACGAGCCCGAGCGGTATTTTGATCTCCTCCGGTCTGAAAACCACCGAAAGATAAACCCCGTTGTCCTTCGCCGACGAGAAACTCTTTCCGCTTCTCCCTTTGCCCCTCGTCTGCTCCCTCGCCGCGACCGCGAGCGTCTCTCTTTTCTCCGAAAAAAGCCGCTTGGCCTCCTCGTTCGTAGAGTCGACGGTATCGTAAAAATAAACCCTCACGGGCGACTTTATAAGCTCCGCCGCGAGCCTGCCGCCGCCGCGCGGGAGCAGATACCCGTCCTTCCCGACGTCTATCGCGAACCCCTCGGCCTCAAGCTGCCTCGCGGCCTTCCATACCGCCGCTCTCGTCACGCCGAAACGGGCGGCAAGCTCCTCGCCCGACCGCCTTTCGCCGCCGTAAAGCGCCTTCAAAAGTTCATCCTTCAGCATTTTCTCACCCTCGTAAACCGAAAATTAAAAATAAGTTTACAAACTGCGTAAAAAAAGTCCCGCCGGAGCGGGACTTTTTTATTCTCACTTGAGTTCGGCGAAATATTTGATGGTCCTTACCATCTGGCTGGTGTAGGAGTTCTCGTTGTCATACCACGAAACGACCTGCACCTGATAGGTGTCGTCGTCGATCTTGTTGACGAGCGTCTGGGTGGCGTCGAAGAGCGAGCCGTATTTCATGCCGATAACGTCGGACGAGACTATCTGATCCTCGTTGTAGCCGAACGACTCGTTGGCGGCGGCCTTCATGGCGGCGTTGATGCCCTCGGCGGTGACGTCCTTGCCCTTTACGACGGCAAAGAGAAGGGTGGTCGAGCCGGTCGGGGTGGGAACGCGCTGAGCCGCGCCGATGAGCTTGCCCTTAAGCTCGGGGATGACGAGACCGATGGCCTTGGCGGCGCCGGTGCTGTTCGGGACTATGTTGCAGGCGCCCGCGCGGGATCTTCTGAGGTCGCCTTTACGCTGCGGACCGTCGAGGATCATCTGGTCGCCGGTGTAGGCGTGAATGGTCGCCATAATGCCGCTCTGGATGGGCGCGTATTTGTTGAGCGCGTCGGCCATGGGAGCGAGGCAGTTGGTGGTGCAGGACGCCGCGGAGATGATCTGATCTTCAGAGGTGAGGGTCTTCTCGTTGACGCTGAAAACGATCGTCTTGAGATCGTTGCCCGCGGGAGCGGAGATTACGACCTTCTTTGCGCCGGCGTTGATG
>JAEEIO010000011.1 GCA_016281405.1 Clostridiales bacterium
ATATACTCTTCGTAGGATCTATGCTTATCGAGGTGGTTGGGGGAGATATTGGTGACGACGGCGGTATGTGGGCTTTTTCGCATAGTGTGGAGCTGGAAGCTCGAAAGCTCCAGCACGACCTCGTCGGAGGGGGACATTTCAAAGGCCCTATGGCAAAGCGGCGTGCCGATATTGCCGCCGAGCCACACCTTTTTGCCGCTCCTTCCGAGCATTTCGGAAATCAAAGTGGTGGTCGTGGTCTTGCCGTCGGAGCCGGTGACGGCGGTAATGGGCGCGGGGCAAAGGTCGAAAAGCGTTTCGATCTCGGAAGTGAGGACGGCTCCCCTTGCAGTCGCGGCGGCTATGCCCTTCTCGTCGAAGCGCATACCGGGGGAGCGAAAGAGGATGTCCTCGTCGATATTCTCGAGATAGGCGGGGCCGGTTATCACGCGGGAGGCCTTCGTCCCCTCGGGGAGTTTCAAATCCTCTTTTTTATCGCGGACGGTTATTTCGGCGCCCATATCGGCAAGCCAGTTTATGAGCGGGAGGTTGCTTACCCCCGCCCCTAAAATCGCGACTTTTTTGTTTTTAACGAACGCCTGAAACTCTGATCGCGTCATCGGGTATTTCTCCTTCGTTATCGGGAATTATGCGCGTTAAAGCGCCGAATTCTTCGGATAGGTATATAAGGTTTTTCTTTTTTTGTCCGAGCGCCGCCGAAAGGTCGGGCGCGGGGACGGCGAAAACGGGGTTTCGTTTGCCGACGGAGGCAAGCGACTCCATTTTTTCAAGGTATAACGCCGAAAAGACGAGCTCGCCGAAGGCGGGGTGATAGGGCCCCGCGACGACGTCGGCGGGGTCGATATCCGAGTGAAGTCCCATGCGGAGGACGGCTATTCCCTTTTCGGTGAAAAGCTTATACATTTTCGCCGCGAGGGCGACGGCGGTATCGAGGTCGTAGGGCTTATAGTCGCCGCGTTCGTACATATCGCAAAGTTCGGTGTTTTTTATGACGAGCGTCGGGTAGACGCGGACGGCGTCGGGCGAGAGAGAGGCGATGATTTTCGCGGTCTCGAGGCTTTTTTCGGGGTCGTCGCCGGGGAGACCCGGCATAAACTGAAGGCCTAAGCGAAAGCCCGCCTCTTTAATGAGGCGCGAGGCGTTTACGGTGTCGGCGGCGGTGTGGCCGCGGTTTGAGAGCGAAAGCACGTCGTCGAACATGCTCTGGGCGCCGAGTTCAATGTCGGTGACGCCGTATTTTTTGAGGGTCGAGAGGATATCGGGGGTTATGGCGTCGGGGCGGGTGGAGAGACGGATGCCCGTCACTTTTACGCCGTCGACGAAAGGCGAGGCGGCCTCAAGGTAGGCTTCCATAAGGTCAGGGGGGATCGCTGTGAAGCTCCCACCGAAAAAGGCTATTTCAGCGGTAAGGCCGTCTTTAAGTCCCGCCACGGCGCGTTTTATAATCTCTCCCGCTTCGGCGGGAGAGGGGACGCGTTTTTTGCCGGAGATTTTTATCTGGTCGCAAAAGACGCATTTATGTCGGCAGGCGAGGTGCGGGATGAATACGCTTATATTGGCGTGCTTCAAAGTCCCATCAGCGCGAGGGCTGCCCTCGCGGCCTCCTGCTCCGCCTCTTTTTTGCTCTTGCCTTCGCCTTTTCCTATTATATTGCTGTTTAAGAGCACTTCGCAGTAGAAGGTGCGGTCGTGGGCGGGGCCCGTTTCGCCCGTCATGCGATAGGAGAGTTTTTCGCCCTTGTTTTGCTGGATTATCTCCTGCAAAAGCGTTTTGCAGTCCTTGTTGACCTTGCCTTCTATCGCCATATCGACGTATTTTTTGAGGTATGGGAGGATGAACGATTTGGCGCGTCCCATGCCGCCGTCAAGGTAGATGGCAGCAATGACGGCCTCGAAGGCGTCGGCGGTGAGGGCGTCTTTTTTGCGGATGCTCTGGGTCTCGCCGCGGCCGAGTAAAATATGGTCTGTGAGGCCTATCTCGCCCGCGTAGATACAGAGCGCCTGCTCGCAGACGAGCGCCGCTCTTGTCTTCGAGAGGTCGCCCTCGTCGACGTCCTTATAGGCGCCGCAAAGAAACTCGGCGGCGGTGAAGTTCAAGATGCTGTCCCCCAAAAACTCGAGCCGCTCGTTACTCTCTATCTTATGCTCGTTTGCAAAAGACGAGTGAGTGAGAGCTCGCTGCAGGAGCTCTTCGTTTTTGAAGGAGTATTTCAGTTTTTTCTGCAAGTCTTTGATATCCATAGTATCACCGTTCGGGTAATAAAAAAAGCCGTTAAATAATTTAACGACTTTTGTTTTTATCAGCCTATCAGCTTTTCGATGTGCGAGACGACGTCGCCGACCGTCTTCACGTTTTCGACCTCTTCGTCGTTGACCGAGACGTTGAAGGTCTGCTCTAAGGTCATAATCAGTTCGACTATGTCGAGGGAGTCGGCCGAAAGATCCTCGGTGAAGGTGGTCTCGGGGGTTATCGTGTTTTCTTCGACGCCGAACTGCTCGGCGATAAGGGTCCTTACTTTCTCAAATACCATAATTAAGCCTCCGTTATTTTATATTCTATATAATATAATTATTTCGCGCAAAAGTCAAGTGTTTTCCGCTTTTTTCGGGAGCGGAAAGCCGTTTTGTATAATTTCGGCCGCGTTTTGTCTATTTTTTGCCCGAGGCTATTGCATCCCGCGCGGCGTTATTGTATAATGTTAAAAAATCAATACATTTATATATAAAAGGTGATTGATATGACAAAAATGCTTTCGGAAATCTCGGAGCAGCCCGCAGTCCTGAAGACGATCTACGAGAAAAACAAGACCGTTATAAAGGAGATCGCCGCCGAGCTTAAAAAGCGCGGGATCAAACATTTCGTTTTCGCGGCGAGGGGCACGTCCGACCACGCGGGCACCTACGCCAAGTATTTACTCGGCATCTGCGGCGGCTACACCTGCGCGCTCGCGGTGCCGTCGGCCATTACCCTCTACGGCGCAGATTTCGACTTCTCGGAGGAGTGTGTCGTGGGCGTTTCGCAGTCGGGCAAGGCGGCCGACGCGCTCGAGGTCATTTCGGCCTGCAACGAGGACGGCGGCGTGACGGTGGCCGTTACCAACGACTGCTCGTCCCCGATGGCGAGAATCGCCAAATATCATCTCGACTGCTCTGCGGGTCCCGAACTTTCGGTAGCCGCTACCAAGACCTTTACCGCAGAGATGATGCTTCTCGCGCATCTCGCGGCCGAGCTTTGCGGCAACGAGGCTCTTAAAGAGGCGCTTCTTTCGGTCTGGGAGCAAAGCAGCGAGGTTATTGACAAGGTCTTCCCCGCCATCGAGAAAGAGGCGGCGAGATATACCTTCGTTGAAGACGGTTTCGTTCTGGGGCGCGGCATTATCTACCCCGTGGCGCTCGAGACGGCCTTGAAAATACAGGAGACCTGCTACGTCAAGATGAAGGGGTATCCCTCGTCCGACTTTTATCACGGGCCTATAGCGCAGGTCGACAGACGTTCGTTCGTCATAATCCTCGCGCCCGAGGGCAAGGCCTTCAAGGACGCCGAGGCCATGGCCGCGCAGATCGCCGCCAAGGAGGCGGAGCTTCTCGTCTTCACAAACAACGAGGAACTCGCGGCAAAATACCGCTCCGTCCTCCTTCCGAAGTGCGACGAGCTTGCGGCGCCCTTCGTTTTCGCGCCCGCGATCCAGTATTTCGCGCAGTGTCTTTCGCTCTCGAAGGGGCTCGATCCCGACAATCCGAGAGGGCTTAAAAAAGTGACCATCACCAAGTGAGGAGAGGTTTTATGAAGCTTCAGAACCAAAACGCCGTCCTTTATCAGCCCGAGGGGAAGGACGCACTGAAGGCGCTTTCGGAGACGACCGACCTTTGCATAGGCGCGCATCAGGACGACATTGAAATAGAGGCCTTCGGCGTCATTTCGGCCTGCCTTAAAAGCGGCGGAAAGCGGCGTTTTTCGGGCGTCACAGTCACCGACGGAGCGGGGTCGCCCCGAGCGGGCGAATACGCCGACTGCTCCGACGAAGATATGAAAAAAATAAGGATCAAAGAGCAAAACGCCGCCGCGAAAATCGGCGGCTACGCCGCCATGATCCAGCTCGGATACAGCTCGTCAGCCGTCAAAAAGGGCGGCGAGGACATCGTCAAAGAAATTGCGGGAATAATCGAAGCGGCCTCGCCCGAGACGCTTTACACCCACAATCTCGCCGACAAGCACGATACCCACGTCGCGGTGGCGCTGCGCGTCCTCGAGGCCGTGATGTCGCTCCCGAAGGATAAACGTCCGAAGAGGGTCGTCTGTCTCGAGGGATGGCGCGACCTCGACTGGCTCGGCGACTCGGAAAAGGCCGTCTTCGACAGCTCGGACGAGAAGCTCGCCTTAAAGATTCTTGGCGTCTACAAGAGCCAGATCGCGGGCGGGAAACGCTACGATCTCGCGTCGGTAGGCAGGAGGCGGGCAAACGCCACCTTTTTCGCGTCGCACGACGTCGACGAGGCGGAGTCGCTTTGCTTCGGGTTTGACGTCACCGACGAGCTTTACGGCGGAAAGAGTCCCGAAGAGATCATAAGGGGCGCGATCGAGCGGTTCGAGAAGGACGTAATTTCGCGCGTTTCGCGGTTTTCGTAAAAGAACTTCCCGCCGAAAAAGTCGGCGGGAAGATTTTTCTTGCATTGAGGCG
>JAEEIO010000106.1 GCA_016281405.1 Clostridiales bacterium
ATTGACTTAAAGGACGGCAATAAAAGCCCGCTTCTTTCCGATAACGGCCCCACTCACGCCGATTTCAGACTCAGCTGGACGGGTTTTCTCTTTCTTGCCGTTTTAATTATTTTCGTGGTCGCCAGAGGACGTCTTCTCGAAAGCCTCGCCCAACTGTCGACGTGGTTCCGCGCTTCGGTGTCGACGGGCGAGGTCAACTCCTACGACCTTATAGCCTTCGAAATAATAAGAACGGGCGTTATACTCGTAGGCGTCTCGTTTTTCGCAAAGCTTTACTATAAGCAGAAAAACAAGTTTCTTAAAGCGGTTTTGTTTATTCTCGCTTTCGCCGTCGCGACTCTCAACACGATGTTCTTCCGCTACGATCAGCGCACGGCGCTCGCCCAGCTCATATTCGCCACCATGTTTATGTTCCTCTCCTTCTTCCCGAAACAAAAGAGGATAATAATCCCCGTTTCCGTCGTGGTCGGCGGCGGCCTTGTCGCCGCGATATTCCTCGAGGGCACCTTGCACTACTCCTTCGGTGACACCGTCTCCGACAATATGTTCGTCGAGCTTTCGAAAATGTCCGAGCTTTACGTCTCGGGTCCGACGGTAGTTGCCGAAACTATAGACACCATACCCGTTGTGGCGCCTTTGGTGACGGTAAGAACGGTCATAAGCGATATTATAAACAGTATGAATTTCTTATCGATGATTCCTTTCACCAGATGGATACCCGCCCTTATCGCCAACGTCCCAACGTCAAACGACTTATTCAAGGACGCTATCGGCTGCTACAACTACATACTTCCCAACTTCTCTTACGCCAGTTATTACGTCTCCGAATTTTTAGGCTGGGCGCTCGAGACCTTCTTTATATGGGCGTCGGTCAGATTAATCTGTTTCGTCGAAAAGAAGAAAAACCAGCATAACGACGCGCTTTTCTATTACGCCTTCACCTATTTCGAAATAATTCTCGGGCAGTCGATATTCATAAACAATTTTAGACTTCTCTGGCACGCCTTTACCGTTTTGCCTATATGGCTGCTCGTCTTCGCGGTTATCAACAAGATAGGCTATAAGATAAAATTCAAAAGGTGACGGGGTGACGGGATAAAGTGAGCGGATCCGCGATGTTCGGAAAAAATCTTTTGAGGAAAATATGCCGAGTCTTTCACGTAAACGCCTATTACAAAAACGAATACGGTTTTAAGATGATTTACGGCAAAAAAACGTTAGTCGGCCCCGATACGTCGGGAAAGCCCGTTGTAAACGTCCCCGTGTCCGAACTATATCTCGGCATTGACGGCCTTTACGACGAGTATTCCCACGCGGGCAAGGCCGTTAAGGATTCACCGCATTTCGGACTTATCGCGGCGAGCGCAAAAAACGATTTTACCGACTGTCCCTATCTCGAAATGGAGAGAACGGGAAAACTTGACGCCCGCGACGCCCTGACGCGCTCGAAGGAAAGGCATCTCGCGGCCTTTCGGAACTCGCTTAAGGAATTCGAGTCGGGGGATTATAAGCCTGTCGTTTTTTACACCGTCGACGGCAAAAAGTATCTTTTCGACGGCAAGCACAGAGCGGCTCTTTGCGCCTGCCTCGGCGCAGCCGAAGTCAAAGGCGTCGAGATAAGCCCCGGTGAGATTTGCAGCGAATATATGCTTAAACTCGCGAAAGAGATAAAAAAGCACCCCGAAAAATATCAAAAACAAAAGTCGCTTATCGAGGCCGTGACGGCCGAAAAGCAAAGGTGATAAAATGACAAGCTTTCTTTCCGAAAAAGAATTAACGGAGCTCGGGCTGAAGCGCTTAGGCAAAAACGTAAAGATCAGCCGCAACGCCCGCATATACGGCGCCGAAAACGTCTCCGTCGGCGATAACGTCAGAATTGACGATTTCTGCGTACTTAGCGGCGTTATCTCGCTCGGGAACAACGTGCACATCGCGGTTTACAGCGCGCTTTTCGGCGGCGAGGCGGGGATCACCGTAGAGGACTTCGCCAATATATCCTCCCGCGTCTGTATTTACGCGGTCTCCGACGATTACAGCGGCCGCACCATGACGAACCCCACCGTCCCCGATAAATATAAAGCCGTGCAGAAAGAGCCCGTGACGATAGGGAAGCACGCTATTATAGGCTCTGGATCGACCGTCCTCCCCGGCGTCGAAATAGCCGAGGGCACCGCCGTAGGAGCCATGAGCCTTTGCAAAAAGTCAACCGAGCCGTGGAAAATATACGCGGGAATACCCGCGAAGATCGTTAAAGACAGAAAAAAGGATCTTCTCTCGCTTGAGAAGGAGTATATAAATGAACGTGATTAACGTGACGAGAAGTTCGCTTCCGGACTTCGACGAATACTGCCGTGAGATAAAAAAACTGTGGGAAAGCCGCTGGCTTACCAATATGGGCGTCGAGCACAGGGCATTTGAGGCCGAACTCGAAAAATACCTTGGATGCCGAAACGTCACCCTCTTTACAAACGGACATCTGGCGCTCGAAAGCGTCATTGCCGCCATGGGTTTTCCGAAAGGCTCCGAGGTCATAACTACGCCCTTTACTTTTGCCTCCACAACTCACGCAATAACCCGAAACGGCCTGACGCCCGTCTTTTGCGACGTCAACGCCGAAGACTATACGATAGACGCCGATAAAATTGAAGAGCTCATAACCGAAAAGACCGTCGCCATAGTCCCCGTCCACGTCTACGGAAATCTCTGCGACGTCGACCGGATAAAAGCGATAGCCGACAGGCGCGGACTGAAGGTCATATACGACGCCGCTCACGCCTTCGCCGTTAGTTATAAAGGCGTTTCGTCTGCCAATTTCGGTGACACCTCGATGTTCAGTTTCCACGCCACGAAGGTCTTCAACACGATAGAGGGCGGCGCGGTCTGCTATAACGACGGCGCTTTGAAAGATAAACTCAACTGCCTTAAAAACTTCGGCATCACGGGTCCCGAGAGCGTAGCCGCCGTCGGCGGAAACGCCAAAATGAGCGAATTTCAGGCCGCTATGGGAATTTGCAACCTCCGTCACCTCGACGAAGAGATAGCAAAGCGCAAAAAGGCGGCAAAGCGCTACCGCGAACGCCTTGAAGGCGTTAAAGGCATAAAGCTTTGCAGTCCGCAAAAGGACGTCACACAGAATTACGCCTATTTCCCCGCGGTCTTCGACGGCTTCAAAGCAAGCCGCGACGAGGTCTTTGCGGCGCTTGCCGCCGTCTCGGTAACGGCCCGCAAATATTTCTATCCGCTTACCAACAGCTTTGAGTGCTATAAGGAACTGCCGACAGCCGGCGCCGGTAAAACGCCCGTCGCCGCCTATTACGCCGACCGCGTTCTTACTTTG
Source organism: Clostridiales bacterium (assembly GCA_016281405.1). Classification (GTDB taxonomy): domain Bacteria; phylum Bacillota; class Clostridia; order Oscillospirales; family RGIG5299; genus RGIG5299. Next base: position 3,338 of record JAEEIO010000106.1, read on the forward strand.
CCGCTATACGCCGACCTTTCGACCGACGACGTCGACAGGATTTGCGATACGATTCTTTCTATCAAATAAACGGAGGGAAAAACGTTGAAAGGAATTATTCTCGCGGGAGGAAAGGGAACCCGCCTTTACCCCATGACCAAAGCAGTCTCGAAACAGCTCTTACCCATTTACGATAAGCCGCTTATCTATTATCCGCTTTCGATACTCATGCTCGCGAGCATAAAAGAGGTGCTTGTCATTTCCACACCCGAAGACACCCCGCTTTATAAAAAACTTCTGGGCGACGGAAGCAAACTCGGAATGAGCTTTTCCTATAAGGTTCAGGATACGCCAAGAGGACTTGCCGACGCCTTTATTCTCGGCGAGGAGTTCATAGGCGACGACTCCGTCTGCCTTGTGCTCGGCGACAACGTCTTCTACGGCGCAAACCTTACGCGCACTCTCCGCTCAGCCATCGACAACAACGTCGGCGCGACCATCTTCGGCTACCCCGTAAAAGACCCGAGAAGCTTCGGCGTCGTCGAATTCGATAAAGACAATAACGTTATAAGCATAGAGGAAAAGCCCAAGGAGCCCAAGAGCAACTACGCCGTCCCCGGACTGTATTTCTACGATAACCGCGTTATAGAAATAGCCAAAAACGTCAAACCGTCGGCGAGAGGCGAGATAGAGATAACCGCGGTCAACAACGCCTATCTTGAGCTCGGCGAACTCAAAGTCAACCTCTTCGAACGCGGCGTCGCGTGGCTCGACACGGGCACCCCGTCGGGTATGCTCAAAGCCGCCGAATTCGTCGAGGCTGTGCAGGACACCCAGGGCAACTACGTCTCATGTATAGAAGAAATAGCGTGGCGCCGCGGGTTCATAACCGCCGCCCAGCTCGAAGCCATAGGAACCGAACTCAAAATGACCGATTACGGCCAGTATCTTCTCACCATAGCGAAGGAAGGAAAATAAAATGACGATTATAGTCACCGGCGGCGCCGGATTCATAGGCTCGAACTTCATATTCCACATGCTGAAGGCGCATCCCGATTACCGTATCGTCTGCGTCGACAAGCTCACCTACGCGGGCAATATGTCGACGCTTAAAGGCGTTATGGACGACCCGCGCTTCCGCTTCGTAAAGCTCGATATCTGCGACCGCGAAGGCGTTTACAGGCTCTTTGAAGAGGAAAAGCCCGACGTCGTCGTCAATTTCGCGGCCGAAAGCCACGTCGACCGCTCCATAGAAGACCCTTCGGTCTTCCTTCAGACCAATATAATCGGCACGAGCATAATGATGGACGCCTGCCGCAAATACGGCATAACCCGCTACCATCAGGTCAGCACCGACGAGGTCTACGGCGACCTCCCGCTCGACCGTCCCGACCTCTTCTTCACCGAGGAAACGCCTATTCACACAAGCTCGCCCTATTCGTCGTCCAAGGCGGCGGCCGACCTTTTGGTTATGGCGTATCACCGCACCTTCGGCCTCCCCGTGACGATAAGCCGCTGCTCCAATAACTACGGCCCCTACCATTTTCCCGAAAAGCTTATCCCGCTTATGATAGCGAACGCGCTTGCCGATAAACCTCTGCCTGTTTACGGCGAGGGCATAAACGTCCGCGACTGGCTTTACGTTGAGGACCATTGCAAAGCCATTGACCTCATAATCCATAAAGGCCGCGTCGGCGAGGTCTACAACGTCGGCGGCCACAACGAAATGAGAAATATAGATATCGTCAGGCTTATCTGTAAAGAGCTCGGCAAACCCGAAAGTCTGATAACCCACGTCACCGACCGAAAGGGCCACGATATGCGCTACGCTATCGACCCGACCAAGATCCATAACGAACTCGGGTGGCTCCCCGAGACCAAATTTGAGGACGGCATAAAGAAGACGATTAAGTGGTATCTCGAAAACCGCAGCTGGTGGGAAGAGATAATAAGCGGCGAATATCAGAAATATTACGAAAAGATGTATAAGAACAGATAATTCCTCGGAGGTATTCATAAAAAAGTGGCGCAGTCAAGATCCAAAAAAGCATTCAGAAATACCGCCTGCGAGTTATTGCTGGAAGTCGTCGCCGCCATATGCGGACTTATACTTCCGAGACTTATACTGTCACGATTCGGTTCGGCGTATAACGGCATAACCTCCTCGATAACTCAGTTCATAAGCGCTATTTCGCTTTTGAAATCGGGAATAGGAAGCGTGACGCGAGCGGCTCTTTATAAGCCTCTCGCCGAGAAAGACTATGTAAAAATAAGCGAGGTCGTCAACGCGACCGAGCAGTTCTTACGGAGAGTGGCCCTTATCTTTACGGGCTTCGTTATCGTTTTCGCGGCGCTGTATCCCTTTATAGTCTCAAACGACTTTCCCTGGGAGTTCGCCTTTACGTTGGTCCTTATCCTCTCGGTCAGCACCGTCGCGCAGTATTTCTTCGGACTGACTTACCAGATGGTAATTCAGGCCGATCAGAACAATTACATAATCTCGCTTGTGAGCATTACGACGACGATACTTAATTGCGTGATCGCGTCCGTCATGATTCTCATGGGCTTCGGCATTCATATGGTAAAGCTCGGAAGCGCCGTCGTCTTCGTCAGCGCCCCGATATTCTATATGCTCTACGTCAGGCGCAAGTATAAGATAAACAAAAAAGTCCCCGCCAACAAATCGCTCATCGGTCAGCGTTGGGACGCATTCGGACACCAGCTCGCCAACTTTATCAACAACAACACCGACGTAATGCTGACGACTATAATACTCGGCGTCAAAGAGGTCTCGGTTTACGCGGTTTTCCACATGATAGCCGGCAATCTATATAAAGTTGTTCACGCTGTCTTTTCGGGAACAACCGCCGCCTTCGGAAACATGATAGCCAAGGGCGAGATGGAAAACGTCAGAAACCGGCTGCGGCAGTATGAACTTCTCGTTTTTTCGCTTTGCACCATACTTTTCACCACGTCGGCCATAATGTATATTCCGTTTATAACCCTTTATACAAAAGGCGTCACCGACGTCAACTATATCCGCCCCGAGCTTGCCGTCCTTTTCAGCGTAGCGCAGTTTTTCTTCTGCACCAAGTCGGTTTACGAAACGGTCGTTTTCGCCGCGGGACAGTTCAAACAGACTAAGCCCATGGCTTACGTCGAGGCGGGAATAAACGTAGTCGTTTCGATTGTATTGGCCTTCTTTATAGGACTAAACGGCATAATAATAGGGACGATTGCTGCGGGATCTTTCAGGACGTTTATGTATAACCGCTATACCTCTAAAAGAATCGTCAACCGCTCGTCCTTTGAGATTCTGCCGAAGGTTTTGACCTCGGGCGTCTGCTTCGCGGGATGCTATATTGCAACGAGGTTTATCCCGATGAACGTCACCAATTATTTCGAGTGGCTCGGAGTCGCCGCGGCGGTCTTCGCCGCCGTCGTAATAATCACGGTGGCTACCGCGCTCATATTCTACAAAAAAGATTTCTTCGGACTCGTAAAAATGTTTAAGGGCATCTTGAAAAGGAAAAGCAAAGCCTAAACCACGCAAACGGTAACGGAGAGAATTAAACGCAGATGAAACAGGCAGTCGAACTCAAAAACAAAACCATACTCGTCACGGGCTCGTCGGGATTTATCGGCGCGAAGCTCGTTGAGCGCCTTCTGTCGCTCGATTTGAATGCGGTAATCGTCGGCGTTGATAACGTCAACGATTATTACGAC
>JAEEIO010000107.1 GCA_016281405.1 Clostridiales bacterium
GAAAGGAAACGAACTTATGAAAAGAGAACAGAGATCCGAATACGTCGCCCCCGAACTCGAAATCGCCCTTTTCGAAGAGCGCGAGATCATGACCATGAGCGACACCACGAGCAGCAGCAGCACCTCGAGCTTCGACCCCAACGACGACAGCGGCTGGTCGAGCGGCTGGATCTGATATTGCTTTTCAAAATAACGGTGTTTTTGGAAAACACCGTTTTTTTGTTGACTTTTCGCCCCTTTCTTGTTATTATAAAAGAGTATTATTACTTTTTATTGAAGGAGAGACCCGAAATGTTTATCCACGTTGTTTTCTACCGAGTCGAGGACCCCGATAAAAACGTCCCCGAAATGAAAAAGCGCCTGCTTTCGCTTCCCGCGAAGATCGGCGTCATCAAAAAAATGCGTTTCGGCAGAGATGAGATTAAAAGCCCCCGCTCCGTCGACGCCTGCCTCTACGTCGAATTCGACTCCAAGGCCGATTACCTCGCCTATAAAGACCACCCCGACCACCTCGCCGTCGCGGCTTTCATAGGCTCGATCAAAAAGGAGTCCTATTCCGCCGATTACGAATGGGAGGGCGTGTAATGAAAAAGATAATATCGACCTTATTATCCGTTATAATGCTTTTAACGCTTACGGGAGGGCTCGTTATGTCACTTTCATCCTGCGGTAAAGGCACCGCCTACTACATAAGCGCCACCGACGGAAACGACGAAAACGACGGACTTTCGGAAAAGTCTCCCTGGAAGACCTTCGCGAACGTCAACTCCAGACTTCTCGAGCCCGGCGACAAGGTGCTCTTAAAGCGCGGCGACGTCTTCCACGGCCGCCTCGAAATAAGGGGAAGCGGCGAGGAAAACGCCTGGATAACCGTATCCAACTACGGCGACAAGGCGAAAGAACTCCCGATAATCACCATGGATCAGGACAAAAACGATATCGCCGTCCTCGTCACCGACCTTAACGACAACGTTGACCTTAAATACCGCAAGCAGATAAACTATATCTGCTTCGACGGCCTCGACATAAGAAACAGCTGGCTCGGCATCTATTTCCGCTTCGTCGTCACGAAAGGAAATACGGGCTTCGTAGTCAAAAACTGCAATTTCAAGAATATGTATAACTACGAGACCTTCGCGAACGAGCTTAAAAGCTTAGACGATTATGTCGCCTGGATGCACAGCCCCAAGGGCAATCTTCCGAAGATCAACTTCGACCTTCTTCGCTACGACGAGACGGGCGGCGGCGCCGACGAATACATCTGGCCCGACGCCATACGCTTCGGCGGCAAGTCGCTCTACAACGAGGCTATAATAAAAGAGGTCGACGTCCATAACTGCGTTTTCGAAAACTGCTCGGGCGGCCTCCATATCTCCCTCACCTCGCCCGACGTCTTTTACACCATGGCAACCGAAAAGGTGAGGATGTACGACTGCGTCATGACGGGCTCCTATAACGGCATCTACCGTTTCGAAGACGTCGACGGCGGCTGGGACGGCACCGACGCGAGCGAGTGGGGCTACGTCCGAAACGTCCGCCATCTCGGCGCCCGCGACCTCTACGCGGGCGTGACGGGCCCGACGGCCTCCTATATGGCCGTTTGCAACAACGTGCTCGTCGAAAACAGCGAAATGGCCTACCAGTACAACAACGGCAACGGCGACGGCTGCGGCTTCGACTACGAGACCTTCGTTCGCCACGTCACCCAGAGAAATATGGTCTACCACAATAACGACGCCGAGGGTATCTTAATGCTCGGCGGCGGCAGGGAGGAATATTTGGACGTCCATCTTCTGAACTCCCTCTTCTATAACGATCTGAAGCGCCCCCTCACCACCGAACTCAACTGGGACATCATGACGGGCTCCGGTTCCGACACCATAAGCTTCAAAGATATTTACAGCTATTTCCCGAGAATAAATCCCGCCGACGAGAGGGGCAAGCTCAAGGTGCGCGTCATAGGCCCCGCCGGCACCAAGGGCGTAAAAGAGAATATCACCACGGGCAACCTCGAGGACTACAGAAATCACTTCGCTTTCAACGGAACGTCCTACGAAAGCTGGAACTACGCCGCCGACGGCATAACCGACGTTAAAGTCGAAAACGGCAAACTCTCCTTCACCCTCACCAAAGACAGCGGCTATATCGCCTCGGCGATGCCCTTGAACCTCTTCGCCTACACAGACTGCCTGCTTCAGCTCGAAGGCACGACCGCTTCGCAGGTCGCCTTCGGCTACAGGTCTAATCTCGGGACGGGCTTCACCGTCGGCGACAAGGCCGAAATCAAGGACGGCCGCGCCTCCGCTCGCATAAAGCTTACCGACGACGGAAGCTTCGCAACCGGCATGATGCTTTGCTTCTACGGCAAGGCGGGCGACAAGGTCGTCATCGACTCTGTTGAGTTCGACACCGAATATAATTTCTCGGGCCGCCTTATAGACGGCGGAAAGACCGTCCGCGTAAGCCTCTCGGGACACTCAAGCCCCTTCTTCAGTGAAAACGCCTCCGAACAGGGAATTACGGTAAGCGGACTCCCCTCGGGCGTCGCCGTCAAAAAGATAAGCCAGTATGACGCCACTACCCTCTACGTCGAGCTTTCCGACTCCATCCCCGTCGGCACCGAACTGACGATAAAAGTCCGCGCCGACCAGTTTATCGACTACTTCAAGGAAATGCTCGAAAACCTCGACTTCGGTTGCCGCACTCCTGAGCAGGACGCAGGGACCTTCGACTACGGCGAAGTCCAGACCTATATCAAGAACGGCTACGTCGAAAGGACCTTCAAGGTCACCGACAAAGTCTGATAAACCAAAAATGACACACGGGAGGTGACGGCTTTGGACTGTCTGCTTGTCACGGCGTCGGGTGGCGAAAAGCTTCGCGACCTGCTTCTTGCCGCCGGTCTTACCGCCGTCGCCGTCCGCGAAACCGAAGAGGAGGCAAGAAGGCTTTTGGAACAAAAGACCTTCGGCCTCGTCGTTATCGACGCCCCCCTGAAAGACTCCTACGGCCGTGAGTTTGCCGCAAGCCTCGCGGACTTTTACGAAATGCCCGTAATGCTTATCTGCGAAGCCGATATGTACGACGGCGTCCGCGACAAAATAAAGGGAAAAACCGTCTTTCTGCTTCAGAAGCCCTTTACCCGCCGCGCCCTTTCGCAAAGCGTCGACTTCATCTCGGCCCACAGGATACAGACCGACCTTCTCCGCGCGAAAAACGCAAAACTCAATAAAAAACTCGAGGATATAAAGACGATAGACCGCGCCAAATATCTTTTAATGAGCTACCTCAATATGTCCGAACCCGAGGCGCACCGCTATATCGAAAAGCAGGCCATGGACAGAGGACTTTCCCGCCGCGAGGTGGCCGACGAAATACTCAAAACGTATTAAGGAGGGGCTTTTCTTGCCCGCAAGCGAAAACATAAAGAAAATAGCCGAAAACAAAAAAGCCTACCACGAGTATTTCATACTCGAGCGCTACGAAGCGGGCGTCGAACTTTTCGGCACCGAGGTAAAGTCCGTCCGCCTCGGCAAAGTGAACTTAAAAGACTGCTACGCCGATATAGACGGCGGCGAGATATACGTCCTCGGTCTCCATATCTCCCCCTACGAAAAGGGAAACATCTTTAACCGCGACCCCCTCCGCCCGAAAAAGCTTCTCATGCACAAACGCGAGATAATGAAGCTTTACGGCAAGGTCAAGCAAGACGGCCTCACCCTCGTCCCCCTCTCCCTTTATTTCAAAGGGAGCCGCATAAAAGCCGAGCTTGGCCTTTGCAAAGGCAAAAAACTCTACGACAAAAGGGAAGACCAGAAGGAAAAGGCCGCCGCCCGCGACATCGACCGCGCCATGAAAGAGAAAAACCAATAAAAGAATCCCGCTTCAAAAGAAGCGGGATTTCTATTTAATTTAAGCCTTTCTTCTGTCTTTGCCCGACTCGGCGTAGAACCTCGCCTTCTCGGCGTACATCATATCGTCCGACTCTTTGAGAAGCGCGTCTATCGACTTCGAGCCGTCCTCGTTGAAGCCGTAGCCGATGGCGCAGTGGTATTTCGTCTCGGCGACGTTTTTACGGATGCGCTCGACAAGCTCTAAAACCTCTTCTCTCGTGTTCTGACGGCAGACTATCACGAACTCGTCGCCGCCGACACGATACCCCGACTGCTTTCTTTTAAGCGCTCTTATAAAGCAGAGCGAGAGGGTGACGAGCGCCTCGTCGCCCGCCGCGTGACCTTCGAGGTCGTTGATGGGCTTGAGGCCGTTCATATCGATAGAAAGCATGGCCGTCACGTTTTCGGGATCGTTCACGACCTCGGCGTAGTAGGCCTGACGGTTAAGAAGTCCCGTGAGCGCGTCCTTTTTCGTAAGCTGCAGAATAAGGAAAACGTAGTAGGCGTAAAGCGCCATCGCAACGGTCGCGCAGAAGATATGTGCGAAATCGTTTCCGAATACGAAGGGAAGAATAAGACCCGAAACAAAGGCGAAGCAAAGGAAAATAATCGGCACGACCTCCATCGCCCTCTTGTTGCTGTGCTTGAGAAGTACGAAAATAAGAAAGGCGCAGTAAAGACCGACCATGATAAAGGGTAAAAGCCCCAAGGGCCCGCGGCGAAGTGAACCGTCCTCGTTAAGACTGAAGACTATGCCGGTGAAAATCGAGATAATATCTAAAACCGCAAGCGCGATGGCGGGTATGAAAATCGACCAGTGCTGTTTTTTGATAAGGGTAAAAATGACCTGCGCCAGAATAAAGGGCGTCGTGCTGTATCTTATCGCCATGAGAATAACGCGCACGTCCTTGCCCTCGCCGAGATCGGCGAGGTAAAACTCGGTGAAAACGACGAAGGAAAGAAGGAAAATGGCGCCGATAAGGACGTACATGCGCCGAATAACCTTCTTTTCCATAAAGACCGTTTCCCTGAGCGATATCGCGAAGGCGAGCAAAATGAGTATGAGCACCCAGTTTTGCAGGAGGTATCCTTTAAGCATTTTTACCTCTTTATAAAAAAGTGTGTATTATTATAACATAAACGAATCAAAAAATCAACCGAAAATAATTCCGTTCCGCGGTTTCCGCAGAACGGAATTAAAACGCGCTTATTTCTTATAAAGCTTTCTGCTGTCGATAACGTGCTTGGCCTTGCCCTCGAAACGGGGAAGACTGCGGGGCTCCACAAGCTCGACCGAGGCCGAAATGCCGATGACCGACTCTATTTCGTGCTTCAGCTTATGCTCGACCGCCTCTATCTTTTTGATCTCGTCCGAGAAGAGGTCGGCGTTGATTTCAACCTTGATCTTGACGGTGTCCATAAGCCCTTCGCGGTCGACATAGATCATATAATGCGGTTCGACCTCGCTGAAACGTAAGATCACGCTTTCTATCTGCGACGGGAAGACGTTTACGCCGCGAATAATAAGCATATCGTCCGACCGCCCCATGATGCGGGCCATCCTCGGCGTCGTTCTGCCGCAGGCGCAGGGCGTGCTGTCAAGGGCGCTCAAGTCTCTCGTGCGGTAGCGGATAAGCGGGAAGCCCTCTTTGGTGATGGTCGTGAAGACAAGCTCGCCGACGGCGCCGTCCTTGACGGGCTTCAAGGTCTCGGGATCGATTATCTCGGGCACGAAATGGTCGGCGTTGACGTGGAGCCAGTTGCTTTCGTCGCAGCACATCGAAACGCCCGGGCCCATGATCTCGGTAAGACCGTAAATATCGTAGGCCTTTATGCCTAACTTTTTCTCGATTTCTACTTTCATCTCGTCGGTCCACGGCTCGGC
>JAEEIO010000108.1 GCA_016281405.1 Clostridiales bacterium
CCTCGCCTATGAGATTGTCGATAAAGAGGTTTTCGGACTCGGTCTCTCTCGACTTTGTCATTTTATCCTTTATGTCGTTTTTGAACTCCTCAACGGTCGAAAGATCGGAGACGTCCTTAACGAATTCGTCGTCGATCTCGGGAAGCTCGGTGGTTTTTATCTCTTTGACCTTGACTTTGAAGGTGGCGTCTTTACCCTTCAATTCCTCGGCGTGATAATCGTCGGGGAACTTGACCTTTACTTCGACGTCTTCGTCGGCCTTTTTGCCGACAAGCTGATCCTCAAAGCCGGGGATGAACTGACCCGAGCCGAGTTTGAGGTTATGGTTTTCGTCCTTGCCGCCTTCGAAAGCGACGCCGTCGACGAAGCCTTCGTAGTCTATAACTACGGTGTCGCCCATGGCGGAGGCTCTGTCGGTGACGGGGATCAGGCGGGAGTATTTATCCTGATATCTTTTAAGTTCAAGATCGATATCGGCGTCGGTGACGGGCGAGACGAGCTTCTCGACTTTGACGCCCTTATACTTGCCGAGAACGGCCTCGGGCTTGACGGTGACTTTGGCGGTGAAGGTATATCCTTCCTTGGTGACCTTGTCTTTAATCTCAACGGACGGACGGTCGACGGGTTCGATGCCCGCTTCGTCGGCGGCGTCGAGAAAAGCGGAATACCAGGTATCCTCAACGGCGTCCTCGTAGAATATCTCGGGGCCGTAAAGCTTTTCGACGATGTGACGGGGGGCTTTACCGGGTCGGAAGCCGTTGATCTTCATCTTGCCGATATTCTTTTTGTAAGCCGCCTGACAGGCCGCCTCGAATTCCTCGGCCGAGACCTGTATCTCAAGCGACACGGTGTTGTTTTCAAGTTTTTTCGTTTCCTTAAGTTTCATTTTTATTCCTCCAAAAGTATATCTATTTAATTATACTCATTTTTACGGCGTTGTCAACTTTAACGGCGAAAATTTAAGGTAGTCCGCTGAAACAAGTCGGCAAACGATATTGTACTTTACGCATTTGGCGGCGGAAGGGTCGATTTTTCCGTGAAGATGGCCGAAATAGCACTCGTCTATGCCGTTTTCAAGCATAAGGTCAAAAAGTTTCTCGAAGACGAATCTGTCAAAAACGGGCGGGTAGTGAAAGAAGGCCGTGAGCTTTTTTTCACCGTATCCCGAAAGCTTTTTCGCGGCGGCAAGGGACAGTGAAAACCTGCCCGCCTCGCGGTCGAGTATCAGTCTGTCCTCATCCGACGGCTCGCCTATTATCTGCCAGCCCCTTGTGCCGACGATTATGCGGTCTTCCGTCTCGTAGGCGTTATTGAAAAGAAAATCGATTCTATCAAGACCGGCGGCTGCTTTCAAATCCGAAAGCTTTTTCATGCTCTGCCACCAGTAATCGTGATTGCCTTTCATTATTATCTTACGGCCCTTAAGAGTGTCGTTTATGAACTTCAAGTCGGGGACGGCCTCTTCGGCGGTCATGGCCCACGAAATATCGCCCGGGACGACGACGGTGTCTTCTTCGCCGACCAGGCCGTTCCAGTTATTAGCGAGCGAATCTATATGATTTCGCCACCCGGGAAATATATCCATCGGCTTATCTACGCCGAAGGAGAGGTGGGTGTCGCCCAAAACAAAAATCGACATAATTTTTCCTTACATCCGAAAACGATTTTCGGGAATAATAACGTCAAATAACAAAAAAGGAGTTAAACTATGGAAAACGAATTCAGAGACTATGAGAAAAAGACGAAGATCCGCTGCGAAGCCTCGAACTGTATCCACCACGGAGAGTGCGACGAATGTCTCGCCGCCGAGATAAAAGTGGGTCCCCGAAGCGCCTGCAGGTGCTGCGACACCGAGTGCGCCACCTTCGAGGAAAAGCCCCTTTAACCTTCCCCGCGCGGGAAGCTACACAATATTATCGGGAACAACGGCAGCCTGAATTCTGTTTCTGACTCCCGCCGGAGCTATCTTTTGCTTGAAACGGAGCTCCTTGTCGATAAGTCCCGTTATCTGCTTGGGAGGCTTTCTGTGGGTGAGCTTTCCGAGCTTGTCTATAAGCTGGAATTCATTTATATTGTCGACGAATTCGGTCGAAAGGGCCGAAAAGACGGCGAAGGAGAATTTGAAGGGGTCGGCGGTCGAGACTACGACGGTCGTGACGTCCTTTTCTCCGACCTTTTCATAAACGCTGAAAGCGACGGCGGTGTGCGGGTCGCAAAGATAGCCGTATTCGTCATATAGCCTTTTAATCGTTTGTTTTGTCTCTTTGTCGGTCGCGTAGTCGGAGATGATATGCTCGTTGATCTTCGCGACTATATCCTTCGATATTTTGAAGGTGCTGTGTCTGCCGGCGAGCTGGAAGTTGGTCCTCACCGTCTCGTAGTCTTTATCCGAAAGATCGTATATCAGACGCTCGAGATTGCTCGAAACCAAAATATCCATCGAGGGACTTATGGTGGTTTGGAACTCTCTGTTGAAACTGTAGCGCCCGCTTGCGAAGAAATCGGTTAATATCTTATTGGCGTTTGAGGCACAGATAAGCTTGTTTATCGGAAGTCCCATTTTCTTGGCGTAGTAACCCGCGAGGATGTCGCCGAAGTTGCCCGTGGGGACTGCAAAGTCTATTTTTTCGCCTATAGAAATGAAGCCGTTGTTGACAAGATCGCAGTAGGCGGAAAAATAATAGATTATCTGCGGGACGAGACGTCCCCAGTTTATCGAATTGGCGGACGAAAACTCGTAGCCCGCGTCTCTGACGGCGTAGACGACGGTCTCATCGCAGAATGTCCTCTTGACTGCGGACTGTATCGTGTCGAAATTGCCGTAAACGCCGTAAATCTGGACGTTATCGCCCTCTTGGGTGGTCATCTGAAGCTTCTGAACGCGGCTGACGCCGTCTTCGGGGAAAAAGGTTATTATCTTGGTATCGGGAACGTCTTTGAAGCCCTCGAGCGCCGCCTTGCCGGTGTCGCCGCTGGTGGCGACGACGATAAGGACTTTTTTATCCACGTTGTTTTTCTTCATGGCGACGGTCATGAGGTGAGGAAGCATCTGCAGCGCCATATCCTTGAAGGCGCAGGTAGGGCCGTGCCAGAGTTCGAGAGACCAAAGCTTGTCCGTAACGGCTTTTATCGGCGCGACTTCCTTCGGGAACTTTCCTTTTCCGTAGGCCTGATCGACGCAGTAGTCAATCTCGTCGGGCGTGAAGTCGTCGAGAAACGCGGGTAGAATATACTTAGCGCGGCCTTTATAATCGGTATCGCAGAGATTGGCGATATCGACAAGGCTGTATTCGGGAAAGACTTCGGGGACGAAAAGGCCTCCGTCGGGAGAAATACCCGAAAGGATGGCCTTTGACGCGGTCACCCTGTATTTGACGCCTCTCGTGCTGATATACATAGGAATTACCTCCGTTATAAAATCGAATTGAAAAAGCCGTAAGCGTTTCGGAACATAATATCCAAGGCGGTCTCAGAGCCGAAGCGGGCAGCGAGCGCGTCGGAAAGTTTATACATATCTTTAAGACCGCTTATGCCTTCCGGCAGATCGTTATCGACACCGTCGAAATCAGTGCCCATTGCGATTGATTTTTCGCCGCCGAGCTTAAGAAAACGCTCGATATGACGGCAAATGCAGTCGGTATCGGCGACACCGTCTTTCGTAAGAAACTTATTAAAAAGATTTATGCCGACAAGACCGCCGCGCTTAACAATCTCTTTGAACATATCGTCGGTGAGGTTTCGGGAATGGCCGCAGACGGAGCGGGAGTTCGAGTGGGTTGCGACGAAAGGCTTTTTTGCGAGGCCACAGACGTCTTCGAAGCCCTTATCGGAGATGTGAGAGACGTCGAGAGTTATCCCGAGACGTTCCATTTCCGATATTACTTCCCTGCCGACGGAAGTTAAGCCGGACTGATTCTCGTCGAGCACGCCGCCGGAGAGCTCGTTAGCTTTATTCCATGTTAAGGTCAAAAGCTTTATACCGCATTTCTTGAGCTTCTCGACTTTCGCGGGGTCGCCTTCGAGGACGCCGCCGCCCTCTACGGCAAGCAATACGCCCGTTTTGCCGCTTTCTGCGGCTTTTCCGAGGTCGGCTTTATCTGATATTACGGCGACCTCGTCGGAGTTTTTAATGCACTCCTTCATAAAGTAGGAGTAGGTCTCCGAAAAGGCGTCGAAACGGCGTGCGGAGCGGTCATCGTCGTTTTGAGTCCAGAAGGCGAAGGTCTGGATATATCTGCCTATTCCCTTCCTTTGTGAAAGGGATATATTCAAATCGTTATTTTTAAGTTCTTTACCGCCGGCGAATATCTCGGTTGCGGTGTCGGAGTGCAAATCGAAAAGGTCGAACAAGTTATCACCCTTATATCAGAATGCGCCTTTAAGGTGCTTCAAATCGGTCACGGCGCCTTTTTCGTCGAGCATGACCTCGATAATGTCGAAGCCGAGCGGAAAGCCCCTGTAGTTTTCGTTTCGGTAGTTTTTCGCGGCCTCTACGACGCGCGTCTCCTGCCCGTCCGAGACGGAATCGGCGGGACGTCCGTAGCGCGTGTCGGAACGCGCCTTGACCTCGACGGCGGTCAGTTTGCCGTCCTTCAAAGCGATTATATCGACTTCGTCGCGTCCGAAACGGTAATTCCGTTCGACGATCTTGTAGCCGTTTTTTCTGAGATAAGCGCAGGCGGCGTCCTCGCCCGTCTGCCAGTTGCGGCGTTTGACGGCTGCGCGGTCAATGTTTTTCAGAAAGGTCTTGCGGTAAAACGGCGCGGGGCCGTATTTCGCAAGTATTTCATAGTGCTCGGCGGTGGGATAGCCTTTGTGCTTTTTGAGAAGATATTCGGGATATTTCTCATCGAGCTTTTCCATATATCTGTCACGAGTGACCTTCGCAAGCACGGACGCGGCGGCGATATTAGCCGAAAGACTGTCGCCTTTGACGATGAGTTTGGCTTCTATCTCCTGGCCTTTTATGCGGTTGCCGTCGACGAACAAAATATCGGGTCTTACTTTGAGCTGATCGACGGCGCGGCGCATGGCGAGGAACGTTGCGTTTAATATATTGAGTTTATCAATCTCTTCGGGCGTTGCGAAAGCGACGCCGTAGGACACGGCTTTTTCGGTTATGACCGGGTAAAGCTCTTCACGTTTTTTCTCGGTAAGTTTTTTTGAGTCGTCGAGTCCTTCGATTACTGTGCCGAACGGCAAAATTACGGCAGCCGCACATACGGGACCGCAAAGCGGGCCTCTGCCGGCTTCGTCGACGCCCGCTATTATCTCGTAGCCGTAGCTGCGGGCCTCGTTCTCATATTTCCAAAGGTCTTTTTCCGCTTTTTTAGCCATCGTTTTTCACTCTGTCAAGCGTTATACGACCGAGCTTGCCTCCGCGGAACTCGTCAAGAAGTATTATCGAGGCGCGTTCCGTGTCAAGTTCTCCGCCTTTACTTATAAATCCGCGCTTGCGCGCTATTTTATCTACTATTACGTGCGGCTCGTCGTCATCAGAGACGGCAATTTTGTATCTTTCAGTCAAAGACGAGGGCGCCAGCTCTTTAAGAAGTCCGCAAAAACGGCAGGCGAGGTCGTAGGGATCGTAGGCGTTTTCGCCTATAGCGCCCGTGGCGGCGAGTTTGACGGACGCCTCAGGGTCCTCTATTTTAGGCATCAGAATACCGGGCATATCGTAAAGGTCTACGCCGCCCGCGTGGATGATCTGGACGTCTCTCGTTACGCCGGGTCTGTCCTCGGCCTTGGCGGTATTCCTACCGCTTACGGCGTTTATAAAGGTCGACTTTCCGCTGTTGGGAACGCCGACGACCATTACTCTTTTGGTCGTGGCGCCGAGGTCTCTTTTTTCAAGTCTTTCAAGCTTTTCGGAAAGCATTTTGTCGAGAAGCGGCCTGAAGCCGGAAAGGCCTTTTTTGGTCTTGCAGTCGGTCACAAGTACCGCCGCGCCTTGCGACATATAGTATTTTTGCCATTTTGCGGTCTCTAAGGGATCGGCGAGGTCTGCTTTATTAAGAATTATCATACGCGGCTTGTCGGCGACAAGGGCGCGTAAATAGGCGTTTCCGCTGCTTTCGGGAATTCTTGCGTCTGTTATCTCAACTACGACGTCGCACTTTCCCACCGTCTCGGCGATGAGGCGGCGGGTCTTTTCCATATGGCCCGGAAACCAGTTAATCGAGACGTTTTCGTTCATTTTATTACTTTACTGCGCCGAAGCGGTCAAACGGGAAAAGCCTCAGAAGAACCTTGCCCATGACGAGACGGGAGTCGACGGTGCCGACCTCTTCGTAGCGGCTGTCCCAGCTGTCGTTTCTGTTGTCGCCCATAAAGAATATGTGGTGTTCGGGAACGGTATACGGGAAGGTGATGTTCCCTTTGTCCGTCATGACAAGGCTTCCCAGGTATGGCTCTTCGACGGCCTCGCCGTTTACGTATACGGTGTTTTCCTCGTAATTTACGTCTACGACGTCGCCCGAAAGAGCTATAACGCGCTTGATAAACGGCTTATTCAGCCTTGCGTCCTTCTCGGCGTTATCGGGCATGAAGACTATTATGTCGCCGTAGTTGTAATCGACAACGTCGGTTATTATGAGCATATCCTTGTCAAGAAGCGTCGATTTCATGGAATCGCCGTCGACAAAGACGTTTCTGACGCCGAAGGTAAAGAGCGCGACGACGAAGACTACAGAAAAGACGACCATTTCGATCATGTCCATTATGTCGAAGGCTTTTTTGTTCTTTTCTTCCGAGGGTTCATCTTCTGCGACGGGTTCGGTTTCGCCGGTTACGTCGTCCGTGAGGACGTTGCTCTTTATGACCTCCGATATTTCGGCGGCTCTCTCGTCCTGCTGATTTTCGAACTCGGCGTATTCGGCTTTGCGGACGCCGTTATTACGGCCGTTTTCGTCGAAAACGGTCGTCATATCGTCGACCTCTTTGGGCCGCTTGGAGAAATCTCCGTCTGCCACGACGGTGAAATCCATTATAATATTGTTTTCCGCCGCGGGCTCCGAAGGTTTCGTATCCTCCGCGCCTATGTCGTTTATAATAAGCTCGCCGGTCTTTTCGTCGTTGATATCGGCCAATTACGTCACCGCCCGTGTAAAAATGAAAAAGGGGGACTTTCGCAAAAGCCCCCTTTAAGTCTTTATATCTGCTCTTTGGTCTTGGCGGCCTTGCCCGCTCTGTCTCTGAGGTAATACAGCTTGGAACGTCTGACCTTACCTTTTCTCACGACTTCGATTTTCTCGATGTTGGGAGAGTGGATGGGGAAAGTCTTTTCGACGCCTACGCCGTAAGATACTCTGCGGACCTTGAAGGTCTCGGAGATGCCGCTGCCGCTTCTGGCTATAACGGTGCCTTCGTAAACCTGGATCCTTTCTCTCGTTCCCTCTTTGATCTTAAGGGAAAGCCTGACCGTGTCGCCTATGTTGAAAGGCGTGATCTCGGTCTTCAACTGCTCTTTTGTGAAGTTTGCGATAATGTCGTTCATATATATAATTCCTCCGTTTTTCCCGCGACATTCATGCAGAGCGATGCAGAGGACTGTCCGAGTTTTAGCCTTACTATTATACAGAATGTTTTCAAAAAATGCAAGCACTTTTTTTATTTTTCTTAAAAAAAGAGCAAAATGTTCGGATGCGGCCTTTTTGTAAAGGCGGCCACAGGCAAAATAACATATGTTTAATATAATATTTATTGATTTCACGGCAGAATAATGTTAAAATAAATTGATACATATTCTTCGTTTTGAAAGGCGAAAAGATGATTTACCTCGATAACGCCGCTACCACGCCCGTATTCCCTTCCGCCGCCGCGGCCGCGATGGACGCCATGACGGAAAACTACGGCAATCCGTCGTCTATACATAAGGCGGGACAGGCTGCGAAAAAGGTCCTTTACGACGCGAGAAAAACTCTCGTGCCGCTTGCGCGCGGTTTTTCTGCAGAAAATATAATTCTGACGTCGGGCGGCACCGAGGCAAACAATCTCGCCGTTGCGGGCGTTCTGAAAGGAAAAATCCGTCAGGGCGGAAGCGTTTTTCTTTCGGCGACCGAGCACGCGTCGGTCACCGAGGCTGTTAAAGAGTTTTCAAAGTATTTCAATATTGTATTTTTCGAGCCCGACAGGGGCGGACATATTACCGCTAAAGAAATCGAAAGCAAGCTTACGAAGGACGCGGTTTTCGTCTCGCTTATGCTCGTAAATAACGAAACCGGCGTGATAAACGACATCGATTCGATAAAACCCGCGCTCAAAAGGCTCGGCGCCGACGCCGTTGTCCACAGCGACTGCGTCGCGGCTTTCGGCAAAGTCGCTCTTCCCTCTACGGCGGATGTCGATTTGATTTCCGTAAGCGGACACAAGATAAACGCCATGAAAGGCGTCGGAGCGCTTTACGTTAAATGCGGCGTGAAGCTTAAGCCCATAATCTTCGGCGGCGGCCAGCAAAACGCCATGCGAAGCGGCACAGAAAACGTGCCGGCGGCGGCGTCCTTGGCGGCCGCGGCAAAAGAGTTGTTTGCCGATTTCGACGGCGTTAAAGCGCGCTACGAGGCGCTTTACGATAAAGCGAGAAAGCTTTTAGAGTCGCTTGATTTCGTGCGTATCAACACCTCGGAGCCGTCTTCAAAAGCAGTTTTGAACGTTTCGGTGCCGGGTATTCCTTCTGAGGTTATGGTAAGGTTTTTACAAGATAAAGATATTTTCGTCTCGCCCGCGTCGGCCTGCTCTTCGAATAAGGGCGGAGGGTCCGCGGTGCTCGCGGCGATGAGGCTTCCGGACGAGTTAAGAAAATCCGCCGTGAGAATCAGCTTCGGCCGGCAAAACGAAGAAAGCGACGTCGACGCGCTTTACGCCGCGATAAAAGAAGCGGCGGCACATTTCAGGATTTGTGAGGCAAAATAATGAGAAAATCGGTTTTGATAAAATACGGCGAGCTTGCTTTGAAGGGACTTAACCGTCCCCATTTCGAGGCGCTTTTACTGAGGTCTTTGAAGCGCGTTCTCGCGCCGTTCGGCGGGTTTGACTATTACACCGCGCAGTCGACGGCGGTTTTGCATCTTAAGGATGAAAACGCCGACTTAGAGGCCGTAAAAGCCGCAGTTTCAAAGGTATTTGGAATAGTCAATTTCAGCTTCGCTTACGAGCTTCCGAAGGACATCGACTCCGTCAAGGCCGCGGTCGAAGAGACAATAGGCGACGAACTGCGGGCAGCAAAGACCTTTAAGGTCAACGCCAAAAGGTCGGATAAGGCCTTCCCTCTCAATTCGCCGAGGATTTGCGACGAGATCGGCGGGCATATACTCTCGCTGTACCCGCATCTTAAAGCGGATATGTTTGATCCCGACGTCGTCGTGACGGTCGAGATACGCGACCAGTCGGCGTTTTTACGCGCGGGCGACAACAAGGGCGCGGGCGGTATGCCGACGGGGTCTAACGGTAAAGGGCTCTTGCTTATTTCGGGCGGGATAGACTCGCCCGTGGCGGGCTATATGATGGCAAAGCGCGGGATGTACGTCGACGCCGTCCATTTTTTCTCATATCCTTACACCTCCGAAATGGCAAAGGAAAAGGTCATAACGCTTTGCAGAAAGCTATCGGAATACGAGGGCAGGACCTGCCTGAACATCGTCAATTTCACCGAAATTCAGGAAAACATAAGAGATTTTTGCCCCGAGGAGCTTTCAACGGTGATACTCAGGCGCTCGATGATGAGGATCGCGACGAAAATCGCCAAAGCGAATAACATAAGCTGCCTTATAAGCGGCGAAAGTCTCGGTCAGGTGGCGTCGCAGACGCTCGCGGCCATGACCTGCACCGAGGCGGCGACCGATATTCCGATATTCAAGCCTCTAATCGGTTTCGACAAGACCGATATCGTGGCTATCGCGAGAAAAATCGACACGTTTGAGACTTCCATTCTTCCCTATGAGGACTGCTGCACCGTCTTCACGCCAAGACATCCGAAGACGAGGCCGACGGAGGCGGAGGTTTTGGAAGCCGAGAAAAACGTCGATTTCGCGGCCCTCGAGGAAAAGGCGTTTTCAAGCTGCGAGTTTATGAGGCTTATGCCCGAGAGCGAGACGGTATGAAGAAAAACGACCTTTACGAAGCCGAAATAGAGAGCGTTTCTTACGGAGGAAACGCCGTCGCAAAGATCGACGGCATGGCCGTTTTCGTCCCGCACGGAGTGGCGGGCGACAGGGCGCTTATTCGCATTTTGAAAACGTCCAAAAGCTACGCCTTCGGTAAAATCGAAAAGATTGTCACGCCCTCTGTAGACCGCGTCCCGCATTTTTGCGAAAACGCCTCTAAATGCGGACTTTGCTTCGGCGAGTTTTCTTACGAGACCGAGCTGAAATATAAAAAGAAGTTTGTAGAGGACGCCATGAGGCGAATCGCGGGCGTGGATACGCCCGTAGACGACGTGCTCCCCTCCCCCGTTTCAACGGGATATCGGAACAAGGTCTTTTACCCCGTATCGGAAAAGGACGGTAAAGTTACAGTAGGCTTTTACCGTCAGAGGAGCCACAACGTAATTGACATTGACCGCTGTCCGCTTCAGCATCCCGTCTTCGCGGGACTTATACCCGCCGTCAGGGATTGGATGGAGCGTTACTCCATTCCCGCTTACGACGAGAAAACGTGCAAAGGGCTTATCCGCCACGTCGGCGGGCGCACCGCCGTCAGGACGGGCGAGACGGTCGCGGTGATAGTCGCGGCGGGAAAGATACCGCGCGAAAAGGAGCTTTGCGACGCGCTTTTCGCCGCCGTTCCTCGCCTTTCGGGCGTAGTTCTCAACATAAACAAGAAAGCGGGAAACGAGATACTCGGCGACCGATTCGTGACGCTTCGCGGCAACGGAAGGCTTTCGGAGTTTATCGGCGAGCTCAGGTTTGACGTCTCGGCGCCGTCGTTTTTCCAGATTAACCCTTACCAGGTCGAAAGACTTTACGGCAAGGCGCTCGAGCTTGCCGCGCCGTCGGAGAACGACGTGCTTTTGGACCTTTGCTCCGGCGCGGGGACCATTACCCTTTTCTTTGCGAGGCACGTCAAAAAGGCGGTAGGCGTTGAGATAGTTCCCGAAGCAGTTGAGGACGCGAAGCGAAACGCCGAAATAAACGGCGTGAAAAACGCCGAGTTTATCTGCGCCGACGCGGGAACGGCCGCGAAGGAGCTTCTTTCGGAGGGATTTAAGCCGACGTTGATAACGCTCGACCCCGCGAGGCGCGGGCTCGATTCCGAGGCGGTGGCGGCGGCCGCGTCGTTCGGCGCCCCTAAGATAGTTTACGTCTCCTGCGACCCGACGACTCTTGCCCGCGACTTAAAGCTGTTTTGCGAAAAGGGTTACGCGGTCGAGAAGGTCTCGCCCGTTGATATGTTCCCGAGGACGTATCATATCGAATCAGTCGTATTGATGTCTCGAGCCGGGTCGTGATTACAGGATAGATATTATTTGGAAAAGGCTTAGACGAGGATAAGATATGAAAGAAAAATATTTCCTGAATGGAGAA
>JAEEIO010000109.1 GCA_016281405.1 Clostridiales bacterium
AAAAAGGCGATAAAGGCGTTTATGCCGGGGCCTTTTACGGCGGTGTTGCCTAAAAACGGCGTTATACCCGACGTCACTACGGCGGGGCTTTCGTCGGTCGCGATAAGATGCCCTTCAAATCCCGTTATGCACGCCCTTCTTGAGGCGGCGGGGGCGCCGGTGGCGGCGCCGAGCGCGAACCTCTCGGGGAAGCCGTCGCCGACGAGGTTTTGCCACTGTATAAAAGACCTCGACGGCAAGGTCGACGCCATACTCGACGGCGGCGACTGCGCCGTGGGGGTCGAGTCGACGGTGGTATCCTTCTTAGGCGACAAGGCGGTCATATGCCGCCCCGGCGCAGTGACGAAAGAGATGCTTACGGCGGTTTTGGGCGAGGGAAACGTCGTTTCGGCGTCGGAAAACGAGACCGAAAGACCCGTTTCGCCCGGGATGAAATACCGCCATTATTCGCCGTCGGTGCCCGTTTACACCGTGGAGGGCGCGGGCGCGGCGGAATATATCAAAGAGCGGGCGAGCCGCGAAAAAGGCATAGCCGTCATAGGCTTTTCGGAGCATAAAGAACTTTTTTCGGGGCTGTCGTTTTACGATTTCGGAAGCGAAAACAAGCCGTCGGAGCAGGCGGCGAGGCTTTTTGCGATTTTAAGAGAGATCGACGAAAAGGAAAAAGACTTTTCGCTCGTCCTTTGCGAGACGCCCTCCGAAAAGGGCGAGGGCGAGGCCGTCCGAAACCGCCTTTTCAGAGCCGCCTCGCATAAGCGGGTGACGACGGGCGACCGTCCCGCCGTGATAGGCGTGACGGGTAAAAGCGGCGCGGGCAAAAGCGTCGTCTCCAAGGCGGCCGCCGAGGCGTTCGGATACCGCCATATCGACTGCGACGCTCTCGCAAACGATATAATATGGAACTTCCCGCCGCTTTGCGAGCGGGTGAAAAAGGAGTTTTCGGTCTCGACGAAAAAAGAGCTTTCAAAGCTCGTTTTTGAAGACAAGAAGGCGCTTGAAAGACTTGATTTCCTCGTTTTGCCCGTCATAATCTCCGAGCTTGACAACTTGCTTTTCGAGCTATCGAGGGAGGGCGTGAAGGGCGCCGTCGCCGAGGGCGCGACGCTTATAGAAAGCGGCTTTGCGGCACGGTGCGATAAGCTTATCGCCGTCCTGACGTCCGAAAAAGAGGCCGTAAAGCGAATAACCGAGCGGGACGGCATTACCGAAGAGGCCGCTAAAAAAAGGCTTTCGGGGCAAAAGCCCGACGGGTTTTACACCAAAGCCGCCGACGCGGCGATAGTAAACGACGGGAGCCTCGAAGAGGCGGTCGCCGCTTTCAAAAGGGCGGCGAAGATATGAAGAAAACGGTCAAAAAGCGGTCGTTTTTAGTCCCCGCGATAGTAGGCGCCTTACTTGCGGCCGCCGCGATATGGTTTCTTTTGCCGCACATAAAAAATCACGTCGACAAAACGGGATATCCGATGAAATACGCAGACGTCGTTCTGGCAGAGGCCGAAAAAAGAGGCGTTTCGCCGTCGCTTTGCTTCGCGGTGATACTCGTCGAGAGCGGCTTCAACGAAAAGGCCGTGTCGCCCGCGGGCGCGAAGGGCCTTATGCAGATAACCGACGACACCGCCGACTGGATAGCGGCGTCCTTGGGCGAGAAAAGGGGCGACCTTTTCGACCCCGAGACGAATATCAGATACGGCGTTTGGCTGCTTCGAAAAAATCTCGACGATTTCGGCGCCGTCCGCGAGGCGCTTGCCGCCTACAACGCGGGACGGAGCAGGGTGAGAGGCTGGCTCTCGGACGAAAGCCTTTCGGACGACGGCAAAACGCTTGCCTCCATACCCTATAATGAGACCGACAAATACGTCGACGCCGTCACGGCCGCGGCCGCGAAATATTCCGAGTTATATGATTTGGACTGAATAAAAAAATTCACATAAAAGGAAGGAAACTGTCATGGAAAAAACCAAAGGCGAGCTTTTAGCCGAAAAGCTTACGAGAAAGAAGAAGAACATTTACGAGACCGCGAGCGCGGGGGAGAAAAAGGCCATAGGCGTTTTCGCCGAGGAATATAAATATTTCCTCGACAACGCCAAGACCGAGCGCGAATCGGTCGATTTCGCCGTAGAGGCGGCGGAAGCGAAGGGTTATAAGCCCTTCGACGGCAAAAAGAAATACAAGGCGGGCGACAAGGTATACCTCGTCAACCGTAACGGCTCCATAGTGCTCGCGCACTTAGGCAAAAAAAGTCTCGAAGAGGGCATTCACCTCTCGGCCGCCCATATCGACTGCCCCCGCCTTGACCTCAAGCAGAATCCCATGTATGAAAAGGACGGACTTTGCTACTTCAAGACCCACTATTACGGCGGCATAAAGAAATACCAGTGGACAGTAACGCCTCTCGCCCTCCACGGCGTCATCATAAAGAGCGACGGCACGAAAATCAAAGTCCGCATCGGCGAGGAGCCGGGCGACCCGATTTTCGTGATAACCGACCTTCTTCCGCATCTCGCGGCGGCGCAGATGAAAAAGCCGCTCTTCGAGGCCTTTACGGGCGAGGACTTAAACGTCCTTATCGGCTCCGAGCCGTTTGAGGACGAGAAGGTCAGCGAGAAGGTAAAATTAAAGATACTCGCTATGCTTAACGAAAAATACGGCGTGACCGAAGAGGATTTCAACACCGCCGAGCTCATTTTCACCCCCGCCGCCAAGGCCTGCGACATCGGCTTTGACCGCGCGCTGATAGGCGGCTACGGCCACGACGACCGCTCCAACTCCTTCGCCGCCTTACGCGGACTTTTAGACCTCAAGGCAACGCCCGACCACACCGCCGCCGTCATTCTCACCGACAAGGAGGAGATAGGCTCGACGGGAAACACGGGTCTTCAGGCCTCCTATTACAGGCATTTCGTTGAAAAGCTATGCGCCGGCGCGGGCGCCGACCCCATTGTCTGCTTCCAGAACACCAAGTGCCTTTCGGCCGACGTTTCGACGGCCTACGATCCGCACTATCCCGACGTAGTCGAGCTACAGAACGTCGGCAAGCTCCATTACGGCGGCATAATCTCCAAGTATACCGGCTCCCGCGGCAAGTCGGACACCTCCGACGCCTCGGCAGAGACCGTCGCCTATTTCAAGACGTTATTTGACAAGAACGGCGTCGCGTGGCAGACGGGCGAGCTCGGCAAGACCGACGTCGGCGGCGGCGGCACCGTCGCGAAATATCTCGCGCACCTCGACATCGACGTCATAGACTTCGGCGTCGGCGTGCTTTCGATGCACGCGCCCTTCGAGGTCATCTCCAAGGCCGACCTCTATATGACCTACAAGGCGTTCAACGTCTTTAACAAGAACTGAAAAAAGGGCTCCCCGAAGGAGCCCTTAACCCATTATTATATAGAGAAGCGCCAAAAGCAGGTCGCTGTCGGCCTTACGGTCGAAAAGCATATAGGCTAAGGCCATAAGGAGCATATCCCCGCCGCCTAAATGCGAGAGCAAGCTCCCAAAGGGGTTTTGCCTGCGCGGCGGCGAGGGTGAAGGCTCGGGCGCGGGTCCTCGCGGCGGCTCGGGCGCGGACTCGGGCGGCGGCGAAGGCTCGGTAAAATAACCCGACGCCATGGGGATCACGGCCTCTTCTTGCCCGTCCACTGCGTCACCTTCTTCCGAAAATATCGGTATTGATGCCTAAGGCTCCCGCGATTTTCATGATTTTCATCATCCGTATCGCGCCGTCGACCCGTCCGCTTTTCTCGGGCGAGAGATAGGGGCGGACGGCGTTGAGTAACTCGGTCTTTTTGCCGTCGACGTTAGCCGCGCCGAGCAGCGAGGTTATCCGCGACAGAACGGCGGGGTCGACGCCTGAGAGAAGCGACGCCATTTCCGAAAGTCCCGAAAGGTCGGGCGCGGAAGGGGCGGCGGGCGCTTCGGCGGGTTTTTCCGCGCCGCCCTGAAGCGAGGCGGCGATGCCCTTCAGCATTTCGACGTTTTTGGGGTCGGAAAGCAGGCCCTCGAGCATAGAGTTAAGGTCGTCCAATCATCTCACTCCTTAATTCCGCCCAAAAACTTCGCTATCTGCTCTTTTGCCTTCGGGTCGGAAATTATCGCCTTTAACAGGGCGGGGTTTTTGGCAAGGGACGCGATTTTTTGCTTGTCGGCTTCGGAGAGGCGAAGACTCAGCTTTTTCATGATCTTTTCGTTTTTCAGAAGACCGCCGAGGTCGTTTAATATATCGTCCGACATATGATCACCCGTTTCGTTTTTTGAAAGGAAAATAATGAAGATACTGGTAGTGTCCGACAGCCACGGCGCGGCCAAAAGGATAGAGGAGGCGCTCTTTATTGAGAAACCCGACGTCCTCTTTCACCTCGGCGACGGCGCCGATGACTGCGACGGACTGAGGCTTGGAAATATCTCTCTTTACAGGGTATGCGGGAACAACGATTTCGGTGCATACAACTACGAGGAAATCGCCGATATTTCGGGAAAAAGATTTTTCCTCTGCCACGGCCACCGCTACGGCGTGAGATATTCGTATCAGACGCTAAAGGAGCGGGCCGAGACGCTCGGGGCCGACGCGGTTTTGTTCGGCCACACCCACGAGCCCCTTTGCGCGATGGAGGGCAAAACGCTCATAATGAATCCCGGGTCGATACGCTTCGGCGGCACCTACGGGGTCGTTACGATAGAAAACGGCAAAATAAACGGCGAAAACAGATTATTACGGTAAAACGGTTTTTACAAAGGAGGAAAGAAAATGAGAAGAACGGTTTGCTTTGCGCTGGCGCTTATCCTGACGGTTTCGCTCTTGCCGCTTTCGGTTTTCGCGGCGGAAACTGCGCCTCAGACCGCGGCCGCGATGACGGCGGACGTCTCCGCGTTTACCGCGGACGCCAACACGGAAGCCGCCGCCACGGTATGGTTCGGCGGCAGAGCGTGGCGCGTCATAGGCTATGACGGCGCGGGCGTCGCGAGCGAAGACGGCGCTGCGACGCTTTTTGCAAGCGGCAATTTTGAAGTAGCGGATTATTCATTCGGAGGCACTGAATACTGGTCCAGCGCACTTAAAAACAGGATAGACAATATAGAGGAATACTTCTCGCCCGCTGAATCGGCCGCTGTACGCAACCGTTTACTTACGGA
>JAEEIO010000110.1 GCA_016281405.1 Clostridiales bacterium
CGAGGCTATAAAGGCGTCGACCGACGAGATGGACGAGTGCGACGTCGTCGTGCCGAGAAACAAGATAGCCGACTACATCCTCTTCACACACGAGCTTTCGCGCGATATGAAGGTCCGCATCCCCTCCTTCGGCCACGCGGGCGACGGCAACCTGCATATTTACATCTGCCGCGACAGAATGCCCGCCGACAAATGGCAGTCGGTAATGAAGGAGGCCTTCGACCGCCTCTACGACAAGGCGACGGAGATGGGCGGTCTCGTCTCGGGCGAGCACGGCATAGGCTTTGCCAAAAAGTCCTATATGCAAAAGCAATACGGCGCCGAGCAGCTTGCCATTATGAAAGGCATTAAAGCCGCCTTCGACCCGAACTGCATATTAAATCCCGGTAAAATCTGTCTCTGATAATATAAAAAACGGGGGACTCCCAATGAACGTATTCGATCTCTACGAATCAAACGTCAGGTCATACTGCCGCAAATTCACGGCGGTCTTCGACCGCGCGAAAAACGCCGAGCTTTTCACCAAGGACGGCGCGCGGTATATCGACTTTTTCTCGGGCGCGGGCGCCGTAAACTACGGCCACAACAACCCGTATATCAAGAAGGAGATAATGTCGTTTTTCGAAAACGACAAGCTCGTCCACGCCCTCGATATGCACACCGAGGAGAAGGCGAAGTTCATTGAGACCTTCGAGACCATGATTTTAAAGCCCCGCGGGCTTGACTACAAGATAATGTTTTGCGGCTCGACGGGCGCAAACGGCGTCGAGGCCGCTCTGAAGCTCGCGAGAAAAAATACCAAAAGGACGAACGTCGTCGCATTCACGGGCGCCTTCCACGGCATGAGCCTCGGGGCGCTTGCCTGCACCGCGGGAAAAGAATCCCGCGACGGCGCGTCGGTGCCGCTTACAAACGTCACCTTCTTCCCCTACCCCGTCGGGTCGGGCGCGGAGTTCGACACCCTCGCCTATCTTGAAAACGCCATAACCGACGACCATTCGGGTCTCGACCTCCCCGCCGCCGTCATAGTCGAGACGACGCAGGCCGAGGGCGGCATAAACGTCGCGCCGACCGAGTGGCTCAAGGGACTTCGGGAGCTTTGCACCAGATACGGCATACTCCTTATAGTCGACGATATACAGGTCGGCTGCGGCAGGACGGGATATTTCTTCTCGTTCGAGAGGGCGGGCATCGTCCCCGACCTCGTGATACTCTCTAAGTCGATAGGCGGCTACGGCTTCCCGATGTCGATAGTTCTTATCAAGCCCGAATACGACATTTTCGCCCCCGCCGAGCATAACGGCACCTTCCGCGGCTTCCAGCCCGCCTTTACCGCCGCCGCCGCGGCAATCCGCTTCAGAGAAAGCTACGATTTCGACGCCGAGACGAGAAGAAAAGGCGAAATTGTCGAAAAGTATATCGAAAAAGAGATACTGCCCCTTGACAGCCGCCTCTCGCAGCGCGGCATAGGACTGATCAGGGGCGTCGACTGCTCGAAGATAACCGAGTTCGAGGCCATATCCGTCGTTAAAAAAGCCTTCGTTAAAGGGCTCGTCCTGGAGCTTGCGGGAAGGAAGGACTGCGTTTTGAAAATCCTGCCGCCGCTTACCATCGAGGACGATCTTCTTCTCGAGGGCCTCGGCATACTCAAAAACGCTTTGGCGGAGGCGTTTTCCGAGGTATGAGCCTTACCGACAATCTCACTGAAAAAAAGTCGACGCTGCTTTTATGCATGGCGTCAATAATGTGGAGCGGGAGTTTCGTCGCCATGGCCGTGGGGCTTCGCTCCATGTCGGCGACGACGATGGTCTTTTTCAGGATGGCCTTTTCCGCTCTCATTTTCTTTTTCCCGATGCTCCCGAAATTGAAGACGGTCACGCTTAAATCGGTCTTGCGCGGCGCGATTTTGGGGTTTTTGTATTTCGTCGGCTTTCTCTCTCAGACGGTGGGACTACTTATGACGACGTCGAGCAAGGCGTCGTTTATTACGAGCCTGAATATAATTTTCGTCCCGTTCGTATATTGGATCTTAAATAAGAAACGCCCGCCGGTAAAAAGCTTTATTTCGGTCGCTATATGCGTGGTCGGGCTGTTTTTACTCACCCGCGACCTCGGGAGCGAGGGCGGCCCGCTTATCGGCGGCGGCGACCTTCTCATGATACTTGCCGCCTTCAGCTTCGCGTGGCATCTATGCAGTCTCGGCGTTTTCACGAAAAAGGAAGACCCGTCGGTCCTGATGTTCTTCATGTATCTCACGACAAGCGTCTTCACCTTCGCCTATATGATGATCTTCGACGGCGGCTTCCGCATAACGCCCGATACCACCGCCGTCCTTTCCCTTATCTACTGCGTAATCTTCTCGACGGCCATCCCCGCATTTTTGCAGGCCGTTTCGCAAAAGAAGATACGCTCCGACATCGCGTCGCTGATCCTTGCGAGCGAATCGGTTCTGGGCTGTTTTTTCGCGGCGGTATTTCTCGGCGAACGGATGACGCTTCTTATGTATATCGGCAGCGCGATAATACTTTTCGGCATACTCCTTTCACAGCTTCGGTTCGGAAAGAAAGAAGAAGCGTAAAACAAGATTTGGAGGTACTAATAGATGGCTTATGAACTTAATATTCACTTTTTGCCAAAGGTGAAAAAACAATTTGATAAGTTTTATAAAAATAGCAAAACAAAGGCTCAAGTTTTCGCAAAAATAGAAAAAATCGTAATAAGTTTTATTGATAATAATGATAATCGGTACATTTTTACACCCGACGATCCTATTTTCAAACATTGTGTTTTATCTTATGCCGAATCCACTATCTTTGCTATACGGCTACCAGAAAAAAAGCTTATCTTATTAACAATTGACAATGATCCAATATTTGAGCAAGTGCTAATTTATTTAATAGCATTTTGTTCTGTAACCTTTGACGCCCCCCACTCTCCTTCATTTTCTCCTAAAGATTATAATAATATACTATCAGGTGTACATTTTGTCCAACGAGTGATAAATGGCGAAGAAATCGAAGATATTGAATCGGAGGCTTAAATATGGCAGAAGTTAAAGGAATGGTTGATGAGTATGGCACAATTCTGACTTGCAACAAGATTCTCCCAGAAGAGTACTGGTCAAAACTAATAATGGTTCTTTCTGAATTGGAGAATAATGAATGCCATAAACAAATGAATTTTCCAAAATCAAAACTTCATAAGGTAGTTGGAGTAAAAAACGTATATAGGGCTTATATAGATAAAACATCTGGATGGAGAATACATATAATATATGGTGAAGATAAAAGAATTCATCTTTGTGAGGTTCTTCCGCCAAATGAGCACGACCGAGTTTTAGATAATATAAATTCCAAAAAAGAAAAATACAAATAACACACAAGCACGGCTACAAACAATCTTCTCCCAACTCCCTTTCGGGAAAAAAGAAGAAGCGTAAAAAAAATATCGCGGGGCAACGGACAACCGTTGCCCCGCTTTTTTGTCACTTATTTTTCCGGCTCGATAATCCAGAGTTCGAACGTTCCCGCATGCTTAAACAAATATCTGTCGACGGAGACGGCGTGCAGACCGAAATCGTCGTCATAAGTCACGACGTCCGCGTATGGGTATTTCACGTTTCCAATCATCCCGACTTCCCGAATGCTTTTGTTTTGCTCGAATAACGTCTTGCTTTCATAATCCGACGTGTCGAGCGGCAAAACGTTGCCGTAAACGTCTCTCACGAGCAGACGTCCTTCCCCGTCCTCGCCCGCCTCGGCGTAATAATCGGGTATTCCGAAGGTTTCATACATAAGATTGTTGTAATACTCCGCCGTGAATTCCCCTTCGGCGCGGTGCGCGGCGAAAGCGAGAAAGCGCATGAGTTTTTCCGGCTCGTCCTTCATATTCGGATAGACCGAATCAAAGTTAAGGACGTAAAAATCAAACGTCTTCGTCCAGAGCGTCTGCAAAAAATCGCCCGGGATGCTGTTTTTGCCCGGCATAAAACGTAAAACGTAGCGGTCCCCGTCCGGGGGGTCGGCAAAAACCGACATATTGTTTTTTCCGACGTCAATGCCGTCCACGGCGCTTTCTGAGACAGTGTATTTTATTCTGTAAATAAAAAACCCGTTGTCGCCCTTTGAAGTCTTATACGACGCCTCCTTGATAA
>JAEEIO010000111.1 GCA_016281405.1 Clostridiales bacterium
CATCCTTCGCCTCGAACGAAAAGTCGCTCTCCGGCGTCGTTTCCGGCTCGGTGACGTCCTTGTAAAGGGCGTTCATCGTCTCTTCGTTTTCCTTAACGCTTATGGGCGAGCTGTTTTCCGCTTTGGAAATATTTCTGATTTTGATGTCCTCGTTGCTGTGACGCTCGGTAGGTATCTTTCTCGCGTCCTCAAGGGTGTCGCCCTTGCTCATCTGCAGTGCGCCCGACCAGATAATATGCCTCGGACATTTCTGATAGCAAATCCCGCACTCGGTGCAAAGGTCGTAGTTTATTTGCGCCACGTTGTCGGTTATGGTAATGGCGCCGGACGGGCAGTTTTTAACGCATATTCCGCAGGAAATACATCCGACGTCGCAATACTTCCTGACCTCTTGCCCTTTATCGAACGAGCGGCATCCGACCCAATATTTCGCCTCGAACGGAACAAGCTTTATTATGTTTTTCGGGCAGGCGTCTACGCAGAGACCGCATCCGACGCACTTTTCGTATTCGACGACGGCGACGCCGTTTTCGACTTTTATAGCGGCGACGGGGCAGACCTTAACGCAGCTTCCGAAGCCGACGCAGCCGTAAACGCACTCTTTTTCACCGCCGCCTATTTTCGAGGCGAAGAGGCAATCCTGGATGCCTTCGTATTTATATTTGTCGCCGGTATATTTTTGAGTTCCTGAGCACATAACCTGCGCTCTCATCCGCTTTTTTCTCTCGGCCTCGAGTCCCATTATCTCGGAGATCTTTTTCAAAGTCTCGTCGGAGGACATAACGCAATTAGAGGGCTTTTCACCCTTGTTGACTATGGCGTCTGCGTAAGCCGCGCAGCCGCTGTAGCCGCACCCGCCGCAGTTTCCGCCGGGTAAGAGTTCGGTTATCTTTTCAAGGCGCGGATCGGTCTTTACCGCGAAGAACTTGCCCGCGATAACCAAAAGCGATCCGAAGACGAGCGCAATGCCTCCGAAGATACCGACGATTATCAGAATACTGATGAATATATCCATATCGCACCACCGTTCAGAAGGAGAGCTGGAGGCCCTGGAATCCGGAGAAGGCCATCGCTAAGAGTGCCGCCGCCACAAGGGCGATGGGGAAGCCCTCGAACGACTTGGGAGGACGCGCAAACTGCAGTCTCTCGCGCATCCCCGAGAAAATTATCATCGCGAGGGTAAATCCGACGCCCGCAGCGAAAGCGTAGATTATCGGATAAAAGACGTTGTCGTAATTGCTGTCGGCCATGAGTATAGTCACGCCGAGCACCGCGCAGTTGGTGGTAATCAGCGGCAGATAGATGCCGAGCGCTTTATAAAGCGACGGCACGCACTTGCGCAAAAACATCTCTATAAGCTGAACGAGACAGGCGATAATGAGAATAAAGACAATAGTTCTCAAATACTCCATATCGAACGGCTTTAAGACGTATCTGTTTATAAGCCACGTCACAAGTGTCGAGAGAGTCATGACGAAGGTGACCGACATGCCCATACCTACCGAGGTGTCAAGCTTTTTGGAGACGCCGAGGAAGGAACATATACCCAAAAATTTGACGAGAACGAAGTTCTCAACGAGTATCGCGGCAAGACAGATGGAAATAATAACGCCCATTACTAATTACCTCCTTTTTTACCGGCGGAGGTCTTCGAAACTATAAACTGAACTCCCGCTATAACGATGCCGAGGGTGAGAAAACCGCCGAAGGGAAGGACTATCATCGTGGCGGGCTGGAAGCCTTCGCCGAAGATATGAAATCCCCATATCGTGCCGTTTCCTATGATCTCGCGGATCACAGACACTATGCAAAGCGCTCCCGTGAAGCCGAGCCCGCAGGCAAGTCCATCGACGGCAGAGGGCAAAACGGGATTTTTGGAGGCGAAGCTTTCGGCCCGCGCGAAGATGATGCAGTTGACGACTATAAGCGGAATAAAGACGCCGAGCGAATCGGAAAGCGCGGGCAGATACGCCTTCAAAGTCATGTCGATTATCGAAACGAATCCCGCGATAATAACGATGTAAGACGCGATTCTTATCTTGTCGGGGATAAACTTTCTCAGAAGTGAGATAAGTATATTCGAGAAGAAAAGAACGAAGGTCGCCGCAAGTCCCATGCCGACGGCGTTCTGCAAAGACGTCGAAATCGCAAGCGTCGGACACATGCCGAGAAGCTGAATAAGGACGGGGTTTTTGAAGATAAGGCCGTCGGTCATTATTTTTGAAAGCGGATATTTGCTTTTACTGATCGTTTTCAATCGTCTCGGCCTCCTTCAATGAACTGTTGTAAAACTCCAGCACGGTGTTTACGCATCTCGTAACGGCTTTAGAGGTTATCGTGGCGCCCGACACAGCGTTTATTCCGTCCTCGCCGAGGACAACCTCGCCGCCTCTTCCGTTGAATCTCGTCATGAAATCGCCGGAAAGGACTTTTTTACCGATGCCCGCCGTCTCTTTGTCGGATATGACCTCTATCCCCGAGACGTAGCCGTTTGCCGTCAGTCCGACGAGCAGATCCATCTCTCCGCCGTAGCCCTTGTCGGTGACGTAGACGCAGTATCCGAAGACCTTCTGGTCATCGCCGTCTCCTTTGGTGACGACGTAAACGTCCTTGATGTTCTTTTCGCCGTAGTCGTCGGCCTTGTCTATGTGAAGGCCCTCGTCGTCGCCGATCAGCGCCGTAATGGCGTTGTTTATTTTTGTAAGCTCGATCTCGGCGATCCTGTCCTTTGTCACGTAGTTTACGAAGAAGAGCATAACGCAGACGATGGAGGTGATCACGAAGAGCTTGACGCCGGTGTTGAGAACGTCCCTTACGTCCTTCTTGGTAAAGACGACCTTTTCCTTACTTGACATTGACAGCGCCTCCTCTCGTCCCGTAGCGCTTGGACTTGGTAAGCCGGTCAATGAATACGACGAGGACGTTCATAATGAGAATAGAATAGCAAACGCCCTCGGGGTTGCTTCCGAAATATCTGAAAAGCACAGTGAGCAAACCGCACCCGACGCCGAAGACCGCCTTACCGAGCTTGGTGGTCGGCGAGGTGACGTAATCGGTCGCCATGAAAACGGCGCCGAGCATAAGTCCGCCCGAGAGAATATTGTAGAGCATGAAATCAAGATTCGAAAAACCGTATTGCGGGAAAATGAAAGTGATAAGCGCCACCGTGCCGACGTAGCAGACAGGCGTGTGCCACGTGATAACTTTTCTGAAGAGCAGTATCAGAAAACCTATTAAAAGAAATAACGCCGAGGTCTCGCCTATACACCCGCCCGTCTCGCCGATAAAGGACGCGAGTATCGAAGGCAGATTTGCTCCCGTGGGGCCCGCCTCCATGGCGACGAGCGGCGTGGGGGAGGTTATGACGTCGGCGGTATTTACAACGCCCGCGGTAAGTCCCGAGAATACCTTCGGGAAAGTAGTCATAAGAACGGGCCAAGACATCAGAAACGCCCTGCCCGCGAGAGCGGGATTGACGAGATTGCACCCGAGTCCGCCGAAAAGCATTTTAACGATTACGATGGCGAAGAAAGAGCCTACGACGGGGATCCAGTAGGGGACCGACGCGGGAAGAACATATGCAAGCAGGATGCCCGTCACAACGGCCGAAAGGTCGCCGACAGTCTGCTTTTTCTTTAGGATAAGATTGTAAAGCGCCTCGAAGCCTACCGAGCAGGCGATCGAAATAACGATGATTATAAGCGGCCGTAAACCGTAATAGACGACGCTCATAATTCCCGGCGCCACAAGCGCGAGAATAACGGTAAGCATTATGCTTCGCGTGTCGTCTGGAGTCTTTATGTTCGGGGAGGTGGTAACGGTAAAGAGCTTTTTCCCGTTTTCCATTATTTCGCGGCCTCCTTCTGCTGCTTTCTTATGCGGAGCTTCTCTTTGGCTATTCTCATCGACTGTATG
This sequence comes from Clostridiales bacterium, assembly GCA_016281405.1. Lineage (GTDB taxonomy): Bacteria > Bacillota > Clostridia > Oscillospirales > RGIG5299 > RGIG5299. Next base: position 3,916 of record JAEEIO010000111.1, read on the forward strand.
AGATAAAGCCTTTGCGGACACGAGTAGGCGCAGCAGCCGCACTCGATGCAGTCCTGGACGTTAAGCTTTTCGCACTCGTCGAGCATATTCTTCCGAAGATAGAGGTTTATGTAGTTTGGCATCAGCCTCATGGGGCAGGCGTCGACGCATTTGCCGCACCTTATGCAGTTGTCCTCCTCAGAGGCGTAATGCCTTTTGTCATAGCCGAGCGCGAGGACGGCAGACGAGCCTTTGATGATCGGGACGTCCAAAGTATGCTGTGCGAACCCCATCATCGGTCCGCCGACTATTATTCTGTCGGCGCCCTTTTTGAGACCGCCGCAGTAGTCGAAAAGCTCGGATATTGGCGTGCCGAGACGGACAAGAAGGTTTTTCTTAAGCTTTACCATCTCGCCCGAAACGGTGACTATTCTTTTGATAAGCGGAAAGCCCGACGCCGCAGCCCTGTAAAGCGAAGCGCAGGTGTCAACGTTGAAGACGGCGACGCCGATGTCGAGCGGGAGTTTTCCCGGCGGGAGTTCGTAGCCGAGAATCGCTTTGATAAGCTGTTTTTCGCCGCCCTGCGGGTATTTGGTCTTTAACTCCTTAACGGATATTCCCGTGCCCGAAACGATGCTTTTCATCGTCTCAATGGCGTCTTTCTTGTTGTCCTCTATGGCAATATAGGCAGAATCGAGATGAAGACACTGAAGAATAAGCTTTATGCCGCCTAAAATGAAGCGCGGATATTCGAGCATGGCTCTGTGGTCGCTCGTGATATAGGGCTCGCATTCGGAGCCGTTTATTATGACCGTGTTTACTTTTTTCTCAATGGAACTCTTGAGTTTGAGCGCGGTGGGGAAGGCCGCGCCGCCCATTCCGACGAGACCCGCCTCTCTCGCGATCTCGATAATCTCCTCCGACGTGTATTCCTCGGGCTTCTTGCCCTCGGGAAGAGGTATCAGATGCTCGCAGACAGTGTCCTTGAAATCGTTTTCTATAACTATGCTTTCGACCTTGAAGCCGGAAACGGTATACCTCGGCTCGATAGCGACGACCTTGCCGGAAACCGCCGAAAAGATTGGCGAGCTCACGGGCGAGGTGCTGTCGGCTATTTTCTCACCGACCGTAACGGCGTCGCCGACGCCGACAAGAGCCTTGCAGGGCGAGCCGACGTGCTGCGAAAGCGGATAAATGTAAGTCTTTGTCGGCGGCATCTTTTCGATCGGGCTCGCGAAGGTAAAGCCCTTGTTGTAATC
>JAEEIO010000112.1 GCA_016281405.1 Clostridiales bacterium
TCGCCGAATGATGAGCGCCTTCGGCGCATGAAGCGGAACTCATTTCATCATTTTGCGGTGAAACCGCAAATCATCATGGCGACCGAAGGGAGGCTCATCATTTGCCCGTCAGGGCAATCATCATTCTTTTCGACGTTTGGCTCGCATTTGTCCTGCTTGCAGAGGTATGCGACAAAAAACCGGCTGGAATAAGGATTAACTATCCTTACCTCAGCCGGTTTTATTTACTGTCCTTTAGAGCACTGCGCTTAGCCCTGCTTTTTTTTACGCCGCGTTTTCAAGTCCGTAGATCATATCTGCGGCCCGGAGCATATTTCCGATATAAACGCCGTATCCTCTCGTCGGGTCGTTGACGAGCACGTGCGTCACGGCGCCGATTATCTTGCCGTTTTGCAAAATCGGCGATCCGCTCATACCCTGAACGATGCCGCCGGTAATAGAAAGCAGCTCTTCGTCAGTCACGGTGATAACGAAATTCTTTTCGCTCTTTTCCGCGGACGAGACCTTTTCAATATTCACCTTATACTCCTTCGGCGTCACGCCGTCGACGGTGGTTACAATAGTCGCGGCGCCCGCGGTGATCTCATCGTATTTTGCGGAGGCGTAGGTCTTTTTTCCCGAGACGTCTGCGTCAAGCCGCCCGAAAACGCCGTAAGAGGTGTTAAGATATATCTCCCCGTAAGGCTTCTGCGAGATGAAAACGCCGACCAGGCCGCCCGGCGCCCCTTTTCTCCCCTTGATAACGTCTTCTATCGAAGCTTTGTAGACAGACGCCCTTGAAATCGGCATCAGCACGCCCGTGTCAGCGTCGCAGACGGCGTGACCGAGACCGCCGAAAAGCCCGCTTTCGGGTTCGTAAAAGGTGACGGTGCCGATACCCGCCGCGCTGTCTCTTATCCAGATGCCCAGTTTATAAACGCCGTCTTTATCTTTTGCGGGAACAACGTCCCGCGAATAAACGGCGCCGGCGCGGCGGTATCTCACCGTAATGGTTTTTCCTTCGGAACTCTCGACAATGGCGGCCATCTCCTCGTTCGAGGCGATTTTCCTGCCGTCAAGCGTCAGAATAACGTCGCCTTTCTGAATACCGGCGTCCCGACACGGCGCTTTCGCGCCTTCAACCGTCAAAACGTCTGTAAAGCCGACAACCATTACACCGTCGGTGTAAAGCTTTATGCCGAAGGGCGCGCCGAGCGGGACGAAAGTTCTGTCTTCGTCTTTCAGAATTGCCGCCGCATCGCCTTTTCTTATGAGGACGTTAACGCGGGAAGCATTATTTCCTCCATCGTCCGAGACCAAGAGCGGGTAAGCGGTGACAGCCGAGTAGTCGGCGACGGGGACCGTCGCCGCCGCGACTGCCGCCAAAGACGCCGCGATACCGCATAGAATAACGGCCACGGCCTTAAAGATCTTCATACTTCGTCTCCTTTCGGTGCGCTCCCATATTATCCCCGCCATGCCCCCGTCTATTCGCCCCGTCTCTCCCAAAAAATGCCAAAACCGCCGCGAAAAGTCGGCGCGAAGCAGTTTTCAGCCAAAAAAAGAGCGGCAATACTTGACGTATTGTCGCTTCTTTTTGTAAAACTATTTCCTGTAACCGGTTTATTTACCTATCTTTATTACAGGCGCGGCAGTGAGTCCCGACTCGACGGGAGCGGACTCGCCGAGATACTTGAGGTATCCCTGATAATAGAGGTCGTAATCCTCGGCAAGCATCAGGCTCTTGAAGCAGCTTGTGAAGACAAGTTCAATTGTGTTCTTTCCGACCTTCAAAGCCTTCGCGATATCAACTTCATGCGGCTTTACGTAAACGCGCCCGAGATCGACGCCGTTTACGACGACCTTGACCATGTCGCTTGTCGGCACGGTAAGCATCGCGCACTTCGGCACTGCGTCAAGCTCGAACGTCGTCGTATAGGTCGCGTCGCCCGAATAATTCCTGTAGCCCTGCTTGGTCCATATATCGGGCTTTATCGAAGACTGCGGCTTTTGAAGCGTCACGTTGTCGCCAAGCCTGAAGTCGCCCTTAAGATAGGACGCGGGCATGACGTGCGGGCCCTTCCACGCGGGCACCTTGCTTACGAAGACGAGGGTGTTTACGCCCTCTCTCGCGTATTTGATAATGTCCGCTTCTTTTTCTCTTATGCCCCAAAGCTTTATATGTTTAAGCTCTTTGGTGACGTCGTTGCCGTTGACGAGCACTTCGCAGCCGTCCTCGGTCTCGATTATGAGCTTAAGCCTCGAGGGCATATCCTCAATGGTGAAAAGTCCGCAGGCGGCGTAGCTTTCGCCGACGTGGATGCCGAAGCCGCCCGGCAGCTCGAAATAGGCTATATTGCCGGCGTTCTCAAGGTCTTTCACGCAGGCGTTCGCAAACGCCTTCTTGTCCTTGATCTTGAGAAGCTCGGGCGAAGAGGGAAGCATCTTGGTAAGCATAATGGCCCAGTTGTCGTCGGCCGTCTTGAATTTCCAACCCTTGTCGAGCGTGATCTCTTTTTCAAAGACGACGTCCTCGTCCTTCGGCGCCTTCAGAGCGTCGATCTTATTCTCGGTCGCAAGGATGACCGCGGTGCTGTAGGAGTGGGACGTCAGCTTGAAGCGCGCCGCGCCACCCTGCTTCTTAGTCTTGACTTCGTATACCGATCCGTCGACGTAGTCGAGCATATAGACGTTCTTGTCCGAAAGAAGCTTTACGTCAAGCTCTAAATGGCGGTCGTTGTCGTTGGTTATGAAGAAGACGTCGTCCCCGCCGTTTTTACGGTGGCTGTAATAGACTTTCTCGACGTCGTTCGTTATAGTAAGCGGCTCGATATCGCCTATTGCCTTCTTAAGGTTTACTATGAGGTTTTTCGGCTCGCCCTCGGCGCCCTCGAAGAAGAGCGACCTCACGTTCTTGCCGTTAACGTCCTTCTTAAAGCCGTAGACGTCGCCCGTGTCGGCGGCCGTTATGTCGGTCTTGTTTATGAACAGCACCTTGCCGCCCTGCTTGATGTATTTCTTCAAAAGCTTTATAAACGCGCTCGTCGTGTAGTGCATGGCGGGGATAATGAGCTGTTCATACTCGAATCCCTTTATAACCATTTTGCCGTCCTTGACTTTGGCGTCCTCGAGCGCGCGCTCCGACGCGACGTCGTATTCGTATCTGCCGTAAACGAGGGCGTTTGCGGTGTTGTGCCACGCCGTATCGAGTATCGGCTGAAGCGCCTTGTTTATCTGCTCGCTCAGGACGGGCAGGACGACGAAGATCTTCGCGTCTATGACCGATGCGGCCGAGACGGCGTTAAGCCTTCCCATCTCCTTGTTTATCTCGCCGTAATACTTGAAGAGGGGATTGTTGTAGCCGTGCGACGGCGGATAGCAGAAGTTATAACGCCTTCTGCCCTCGTTCAGGGAATAATAAGCGCCCATATACTGCGTCAGGTTGACGCCCGCGGTAATAAGCCTCTGGAGGCATCTTCTGATCTCTTGTAGCTTTGTGTCCCAACCCGAGCCCGAGAAGGTCTCGCACATGACGCGCGGACGTCTCGCGAGCTTGGCGGCCGTGACCGCGAGCTTGGCCGTCAGCGTAAACATAAGCTGATCAACGTATCCTACCGAGAAAAGATTATCGATACCGGGCATCTCAAACTGCGAAAGAGCAAGGAAACTGTCGCCCATCTGATAGGAGTGCCACATCAAAGACTCCTCGCCCGAAAGATGACCCGTAAGCGCTATGTGGTTTTCGCGGCACCACGAAGCTATCTGTTTCAGATAGTTGTCTGCAAACAGCCTCGAAAAGACGTTCCAGAAGTCGTAGCGGACCTTCATGACCGTCGCGTCGAAGAAATCGCATCCGAGCGCGTAGGCGTAGGGCTCAAAATCGTAGCCGTTTTTCTCCTTGAAGACCTTCAGAAACTCCCTCGTCCACGGCCAGCAGGTGACGGGGAAGGAGCCCGCGGGCTGTTCATACCATGACATGTCGAAGAAACAGAAGTTGTTGGCCTCGTCCGAGAAAGAGCCTTTTACTGTCTTTCCGAACTCGTCGCCTATAGCTTCCTTATATTTCTCATAGGTGCTGTCCAAAAAGGCTTTGGCGGCGTTTTTGTCGTTCGCGTCGAGCCAGCCGCCCTGATAGTCGGAAAATTTCGACCACATACCGCCGGCGCAAAGACCTATGCTCTTCGCGGTGTATGAAAGCCAGACGGTGACGTTGGAGCAGCCGTCTATGTCGCAGTGTATATGATATCCCGCCTCGGTCTTGGTCTTCTTGACCTTCGGCGTAATGTCTTCGTATCTGTCGACCTTGTTTTTGTGGACGGCAAGCGCCCCGACGAATTCGCCCTCGATGTCGGTATCGAGCGGCTGGGCGGCGTAGAGAAGTATTCTCTTGGTGAGAAGCACCACGCCGTCGGTCTCGGGCTTCTCCTTGAGCAAAAGACCTCCCGCGATGCCCGACGGCCAGCAGTAGTCGTCGTATATCCAGAACTTCATGCCGTTTTCTTTTGCGACCTTGACGGTATATTTGATAAGGTCGAAGAAATTGTCGTCGAGATAGTCCATCTCGAATCCCCAAAGGGGATGAACGAAAAATTCGTATATTTCCGACTTTTTGAATTCTCCCAGCTGAAAATCTATCTCCTCTTTGGTAATGCGGTCGTTCCAGAACCACATGAGGTTGGGATAATATGATGTATCGGGCTTTGCGAAGGCTTTTACAAATGATTTGGTCGTCATTTTACTCTTCCTTTCGGGATTAGTTGAACTACCCCTTTAGAATACCATAAACCGCGCCGAAAAGCAATAAAAACGCGGCAAAAAAATATAATTTTTCCGCGTTTGATATTGTATTTGTTTCGCCTCACGAAAATGCGAGGTCGAGCGCCGTCATAACGGCAAATCCCGCTATTGTAAAGACCGCCATGATCTCTTTTCTCTCGTTTTTCTGGCTTTCGGGGATTATCTCCTCCACGACGACGTATATCATCGCTCCCGCCGCAAACGAAAGCAAAAAGGGAAGAAAGACCCTTATCCCCATAACCAGAACCGCGCCCAGAAAAGCGGCCACGGGTTCAACCGCTCCCGAAATGTGCCCGCAGAAAAAGGCTTTCCTTTTGGTCATCCCCTCGCGTAAAAGCGGAAGACTCACGGCCAATCCCTCGGGCAGATTTTGAATACCTATCCCCACCGCGAGCATAACGGCGGCTCCTACTGTAGCGCCCTCGATGCCGTATGCTAAGGACCCGAACGCCACACCGACGGCAAGCCCCTCGGGGATATTGTGAAGCGTGATCGAGAATAAAAGCATGAGCGAGCGGTGGCGCTCCATGCCGTTTTCTCCCTTCTTTTTCGCAATGGCGTCGTAGATCCTGTCGCCCGCGAAAAGTAAAAGGCCGCCAGCTAAAAACCCCGCCGTCACCGTCCCCCACGGCGAAAAGCCGAGCGACTCCGACATAATAACCGCGGGTGAAATAAGCGAAAAAAAGGAAGCGGCCGTCATAACGCCGCCCGCGAATCCCAACATCGCGTCAAGTATATTTTTGTTTACCTTCTTGAAAAGAAAGACCGCCGCGGCGCCGAGGGCCGTCAGCGCGTAGGTGAAAAGTCCCGCCGCAAGAGCCTGCAACTCGTGCGGAAGACCTGTGAAAAGCTCAAACAAATCCATCCCTCCGCTTCATAATATGAAGAAAGGGAACAAAGCGTCAAAAAAGCCGAGGCGTTTGCCTCGGCCTTAATAATTCGGATTTTACCGCCACGATCCCGCGGGTTTTTCAAGCGACAGATAGCTTTCGGGTTCAAGACCGAAATCAAACGGCGGATCGTTTTCCCTGAATCTGTTTACGCCGTATTTCTTGCATAGCTCGTAAAGTCTGCGGTTAAACGCCTTTATCTTGTCTGCGGCCTGCTTCGCGGCTAACGCCCCGATTTTCTCCTTGTAGCTCTCACGATCCTTTTGAGAAAACTCTTCGGGATACGCCGAGAAAAAGGCGTCAAGCGCGTTTATTACGGCCGAAGCGGCGCCCGCGCCGTCCCCAAACTCACGCGCCAGGAACCACGACCTGTAAAATTCAACCTGCAAAGAGGTCTTCTCGATAATCGATTTTTGCCCGTCCGTCTCCGCCGACGCCATAGCCTTGGAAAAACACTCGTCCGCGTAGGTCAAATACTCGGGCTTTTTATAAATCCGCCCGTATTCCGACCAATCTACCGTTTCAAAATTTCTGATCATATCGGCGGTAACGGCCGAAGCCTCCGCCGTCTCGTTAGCGGGGAAGAGCGACCCGCAGGAAAAATCGGTCCACCGCAGATTGTCTTCCGTCGGAAAAGAGAGGCATTTGCAGCAGGTGTCCTTAAGCAGTTTTTGCGTATTGTCTATATAATTTCTGATATGCCGCCACCCGGGCCCGTATACGCCCTCGAGAAAATCGTCGATATGCCCCCAAAACTCCTCCTCGCTCATTGCGGGATTCCAAAGACATTTTGCCGTAATATAAGCGCGAAGCTCGGGAAAATCGCCAGTCTCGGAGAAGTAATTGCCCTCGTCGTAAACGCCAACGACGTGATTATCGGCAAAAAGCCTCAGATTAGCGAGCAAGACGCCTAAATTCGGATAATAGAGCAGGGTATGGTGAAAATTCGCGGAATACTGCCATATCGTCAGATGCTCGCAAATCTCCGACCACGCCTTCAGTTCTTCCAAAAAAATGAGGTTGTGCGCGTCCATAATTCCGTCGGTATGGTGGTCTGCTTCAAGATCGACAGGCTCTGAAAGCAGTTCCCGCACTTTTTTAAGCCTCTCGGGCAAATACGTCCCGAGGTCTATGGGATGCGAATAGCAGCAGTAAATCGGACATAGCCGCACGGCCACGTTGCGCACGGGTTTGGTGACCTTCGGCGGCGTCTGCGTATACGAATATGCGAGCGTTTCAAACAGCACGGACGGGTATTTATCCGAAAACTTTTCGGCAACGGCGTTGACGAAACGTAGCAGCACGCCCGACTGCGACCCTTCTTCTTCAAAGATCCTGTTGCATCTTTCGCAGGTGCAGTAGTGTCGGTTGTCGTTTTGAGAGATCTCTAAAACGTTCACGTCCGGATGCGCTTCAAGTATCTTTCCGACCTTATCAATAACTTTCTCAAGCACCGCGGGGTCTGAAAGACACGGCTGGTTATCCCCGCTTCCGCCCCCGATCAAAGCCGCGATAGTATGGCAAAATCCCGGCTCGAAGGTAAAACTCGAGCCGAATTCTTCGGCCGACGGCGCGTAAACGCCGTTTACCTTTAGCTTGACCTGAAAGGTCCCGACGCGCGTGCCGACCCTGTCAATATCCCTGTATTTGAAAACGGGTATCTGCTCGTCCTTGTCAACAGGCGAAAGCGCGACGGTCGCGTTTTTCGGTATCTTTTCCACTGCCGCGGTGTAAAAACGGCATCCGAGATATTTTTCAAGAAAAGCGTAGACGGCGTAAAGAGTTCCTCTTTTTTCGCCGCCGACCAACCACAGCCTCTCGCCCGCGGTCTTAATGACAAATCCGTCGTCCCCGAGCTTTTCGCGGTCGAATTCGCCTGCCGTCTCGCGGTTCGTCTTCCCGACGACTATCTCTTTTTCCGCCGCCGCGGCCCCGTCGTCTATGATCGGAATAATTGCGCCGCTTATTTTTCGCAGA
>JAEEIO010000113.1 GCA_016281405.1 Clostridiales bacterium
GGGAGCCGGCGTTTTCGCCGCCGAGGGTTATCGAGAGGCCGTTTTCGTCGACCGTCGAATCGACGGTGACGTCGTCGTAGCCCATGAGGCGTATCATTTCGGTCACGAACTCGACGCTGTTTTCGGGAAGATTCGCGGCCTCGCCCTTTTTGGCGGCCTTTTTCTGCTTTTCGGCCGTTTTAGCCGCTTTTTCGGCGGCCTTCTCGGCGGCCTTGGCAGCCTTTTCGGCAGCCTTGGCGGCCTTCTTGTCCTCGACCTCGGCGGGCGCGGCGTCCTCGATAACGGGGGCCACGCCGTCGTAGGTTATTTTGACCACGGCGGGGCTCGCGCCTATGCCTAAAAAGCCTTTTTCGGGGGTCTCCAAAACCTCTATCGAAACGTCGTCGCGCTCGAGACCTAATTTTTCAAGTCCGTTGGCGACGGCCTCGTCTATCGTTTTGCCTTTTGCGGTATATTCACAAAGCATCGGTAATCAATCCTTTCCGTAAGGCGTTATTTGTTTCTGTATTTCGCCTTTATGGCTTCCTGCTCCTCCTGGAGCTGCTTTAATCTTTCGAGACGGCGGAGCTTCTTGTCTATCTTGGCCTGCTCGCGCTCGCTCCTCTTTATGTTCTCAAGCTCTTCGACGTATTTGTTGGGGTCGTATTTCTTTCCGAGGAAATAGGACTGGATGCAGCCCAAGAAGGAGGAAAGTCCCCAGTAGAAGCCGATGGCGGCGGGGAGGGTGAAGGCGAAGATCAGCGAGATGAGGGCGGCCGAATAGGCCATTATGGTGCTGGTCCTGGTCTTGGACTCCTTCAAGACGAACTTCTGCGAGATAAAGGCCTGCAAAAGAGCGCCCGCGACGGCGAAGAGGGGTATGAGCCAGAGAATGCCCGGCTGAGTTATGCTCGGGGTGGCGCTAAGGTCTATGCCTAAAATGGTGTTATCGAAGGCGTAGTCGGCGGCCGTCTTGCCGTAGGCGGCAAACAGGTCGGAGACTGCCGACGGGACGGCGTTTCCGAGAGTGTTTATCTGATTGAGAAGAAGCATCTGCATATCGCTTGCGCGGGATATGAGGGCGCCCGTCCATCCGAGTCCGCTCGCAAGGAGCGCGCAGTTTTCGGCGTGAAAGCCGAATATATAGGTAAGAGGCTTACGTATGACCTGATAAAGACCTATTATAATAGGAAGCTGAATTAAAACGGGAAGACAACCGGAGAACGCCGAGGTGCCGTTTTCGGCCTGCAGACGCTGCATCTCCTCGTTTTGCTTTTTCGGGTCGTCCTTGTATTTCTCGCGAAGCTCGTTGAGCTTGGGAGCTATAATTGCCTGCTTCATAAGGCCCTTCTGCTGTTTGAACGCAAGAGGGAGCAGTAAGAGCTTGACGATGACGGTGAAGACTATGAGGCAAAGCCCGTAGTTGTGGAGCAGGTAATAGAGAAAACGCATTATATAGGCGAAGGGTATCGCCAATATGCCGAAAAGATCCACGGTCTTGTTCCTTTCTTATTTTATATCGTGCTTGTTCTTTTTGAAGAGGGGCGGAAGGTCGGGTACGGGGTCGTAGCCGCACTTGCAGAAGGGATTGCATCTTAAGATCCTCTTGAGAGATAAAAAACCGCCCTGAATAATACCATAGCGGCTTATGGCCTCCATGGCGTATTCCGAGCAGGTCGGTCTGAACCTGCAGCTGGGCGGAAGAAGCGGCGATATGAACTTTTTATAACCCCTTAGGAGAAGCAGAGCAATTTTTTTCAATGAGACCGCCCTCTCCGAGCAGTTTTTCCAAAACGGCCGTCAGCTCGTGTGACTTGCATCCCGCCGTTTTGCCGCGGGCAACGAAAACGTAGTCGTAAGACGGAAGAAGCCTGCCGTGAAGGGGATAGACGGCCGCTCTTATGACGCGCTTGGCGCGGTTCCTGGTGACCGCCGTCCCTAACTTTTTGCCCGCCGTGATCCCCACGCGCACCTCGCCGTTACGGTTTCTGGCCGCGTAAACGACGACATAGGGCGAGACCAAAGACCTGCCCTTTTTATAAAGCCATGTAAATCTGTTGTTGCGCGTGATGGGAATAAGACGCATTTTTAACCCGCTCCGTCAGTGGGTGAGTCTCGCCCTGCCGGCGGCTCTCCTCCTCGCGAGGACTTTTCTGCCGTTTTGGGTGCTCATTCTCTTGCGGAAACCGTGCACCTTGGAACGCTGTCTCTTCTTGGGCTGATAAGTTCTGAGCATATTTACACCTCCCCGATATCTGAAAACGGACGGACGCTGCCGCCGTTTACGCTCTTTTTAATTACCCGTTTCAACAGGTAAGAGTTATTATATAACGGCGGGAATATATTTGTCAAGAACTTTTTTCCTCACAATACTCTCTTTTAACGGTAAAAAAGGGAGTTTTTCTTTTATATAAAAATATTTTTTATTTTTTTTGAAAAAAACAGTTGACAACTTGATTTTTTGGTGGTATCATTGTAAAATCCCTTAAAATGTAATAAAATGCCTAAATGTGCCCGAAAAACAGGGCAAAAGAGGCGTTTTTCGGGGAAAAAGGCAAGGACGGCGCCTCGGCGGACAGGTATTCAAAAAGTCCCGAAAGCCGCGCGGATACAGGGTTTCAAGCGAATTTATCATAAATGGAGTTGAAGAACCGATGGCAAAAGCCAAGGAACAGCCCGTCGCAAAGGTCGATCCCTCTGCGGTCGGCGCGAAATTCGTAAAACTGGGCAAAAACACCCGGGTCAGTTTTTCGAAAATCGAAGAAATCCACCAGATGCCGCATCTCATAGAGGTGCAGAAAAATTCCTACAAATGGTTCCTCGAAGAGGGTCTCAAGGAAGTCTTGAGAGACGCCTCGCCAGTCAGGGACCACAGCGAAAACTACGAGATAGTCTACAAGGACGTCACCATCTCCGACACCCCGAAATACACCATCGAGGAGTGCAAGGAGCGCGACGCCACCTACAACACCGCCCTTAAAATGACCATAAGCCTCAGGAAGCTTGAGACGGGCGAGGAGATCGAGCAGGAGATATTCGTCGGCGAGATCCCGAAGATGACCGAGACCGGCACCTTTATCATAAACGGCGCCGAGAGAGTCGTCGTATCCCAGCTCATCCGTTCCCCCGGCATCTATTTCAGCTATGAATACGACAAGGACGGCAACCGCCTTTACAGCGGCACCATCAACCCCTCGAGAGGCCCCTGGGTCGAATACGAATCCGACACGACGGGCGCCCTCTGGGTCCGCGTCGACAAAAACAGAAAGATACCCGCCACCAGCCTTATGAGGATGATGGGCGTCCCGACCGACAAAGAGCTCTACGAGACCTACGGCAAGAGCCCGATACTCGACGCCACCATAGAAAAGGATATCGCCAACGACGCCTCGATAGGCAACGACGAAAACGGCGGACTCAACGCCTATCAGCTTTCCATCATAGAGCTTTACAAAAAGCTCCGTCCGGGCGAGCCGCCCACGATAGAGAGCGCCGAGAACCATATAAGAAATATGTTCTTCACCAAGCGCTCCTACGACCTTTCGAGAGTCGGCCGCTACAAGTATAACAAAAAGCTCGCTCTCTCAAAGAGAGTGAGAGGCTTCACCCTGACCCGTCCCGCCGTCAGCCCCTTCACCGGAGAGATAATCTTCGACGCGGGCGAAAAGCTCGACTACGACATGGGCAAAGAGCTCGAGAAGAAGGGCGTAAACCGCGTTTACATCGCCGTCAAGGACGCCGAAGGCAACGACCGCGAGCAGGTCGTCTTCGGCAACAATATGATCGATATGTCCGACCTCACCGGCATCGACCCCGAAAAGCTCCGCGCCGCCGGCATCAACGAGAAGGTCAGGATAAACGTCCTCCGCGCCATCCTCGAGGGAAGCACCCTCGTGACCGTCGTCCTCGACGACGATAAAGACCGCGAGAGACTAACCGAGTCCGACCTCTACACCGTCGAGAAGGCCGTCAAGGCCGCCACGGGCGCCGAATACGCTCTCGTCCGCCGTCACTCAGAGAAGGACAGACAGGACGGCAAAAAGAAGACCGTCATAGAGATAGAAACTCCCCTCCTTGAAGAGGACGCCAAGCAGGAAGCCGTCAAGGCGGTCATGGAGTGCTACAAGCTCGGCAAGAAGGATATGAAGCGCTGGCTCCGCGGCATCGACGACAGCAAGCCGCTTGACAAAGAGGCCGACATTATAGCCGAGGCCGTAAAGAGACTGCCCGAGCTTATCCCGATGCACGTCATCGAGGAAGACCTCATAGCCTCCCTCAACTACGTCCTCGCGCTCGATTACGGCGTCGGCCAGACCGACGACATCGACCACCTCGGCAACCGCCGTATAAGAAGCGTCGGCGAGCTTTTGCAGAACCAGTTCAGAATAGGCTTCGCCAAGGTCGAGAGGAACGTCAAGGAAAAGTTAAACGTCCCCGACGCCGACCTCACGCCTCAGTCGATAGTAAACACCCGTCCGATAATAGGCTCCGTCAAGGAGTTCTTCGGCTCCTCGCCCCTCTCGCAGTTCATGGATCAGAATAACCCCTTAGCCGAGCTCACCCACAAGCGCCGTCTTTCGGCTCTCGGCCCCGGCGGTCTGACGAGAGACAGAGCGGGTTTCGAAGTCCGCGACGTCCATTACACCCACTACGGCCGCATGTGCCCGATAGAGACCCCCGAAGGCCCCAACATAGGCCTTATCTCCTACATCTCGGGCTACGCGAGAATAAACGAATACGGCTTCATCGAGGCGCCTTACAGAAAGGTCGACCAGAAGCAAAAGAAGATAACCGACGTCGTCGAGTATATGACCGCCGACGTGGAGGACGAATACATCGTCGCGCAGGCCAACGAGCCCATCGAGAACGGATATTTCAAAAATCCGAGGATTTCGGGCCGTTACCGCGACACCTTCGTCGAGGTCGAGCGCGAAAAGGCCGATTACATCGACATTTCGCCTAAGATGGTCGTCTCCATTGCGACCGCGATGATACCCTTCCTCGAGAACGACGACGCCAACCGCGCCCTCATGGGCTCGAACATGCAGCGTCAGGCCGTCCCGCTTCTCGTCACCGAGAGCCCGATAGTCGGAACGGGTATGGAATACAAGGCCGCCCACGACTCGGGCGTCTGCATCCTCGCCGAAGACGACGGCGTCGTTCTGAAGTCCGCCGCCGATAAGATAACCGTCAAATACGACCATCTCGGCGAAAAGACCTACAAGCTCACCAAGTTCATGCGCTCCAATCAGGGCACCTGCATAAATCAGAAGGTCATAGTCGATAACGGGCAGAAAATAAGCAAGGACGACGTCCTCGCCGACGGCGCCTCGACCGACAACGGCGAAATAGCGCTCGGCAAGAACGTTCTCATCGGCTTCATGACCTGGGAGGGCTACAACTACGAGGACGCCGTTCTTCTGAACGAAAGACTCGTCCGCGACGACGTTTTCACCTCCATCCACATTGAAGAATATCCCATCGAGCTCCGCGAGACCAAGCTCGGCCCCGAGGAGATTACGAGAGAGATACCCAACGTCGGCGAAGACGCCCTCAAAGACCTCGACGAGCGCGGCATAATCCGCATCGGCGCCGAAGTCAGAGCCGGAGACATCCTCGTCGGCAAGGTCACCCCGAAGGGCGAGACCGAGCTCACCGCCGAGGAAAAACTCCTCCGCGCCATATTCGGCGAAAAGGCAAGAGAGGTCAGAGACACCTCGCTCCGCATTCCTCACGGCGAATCGGGCATAGTGGTCGACGTCAAGGTCTTCACCCGCGACAACTGCAGCGAGCTCTCGCCCGGCGTGCAGGAAAAGGTCTGCGTCTACATCGCGCAGAAGAGAAAGATCTCCGTCGGCGACAAGATGGCCGGACGTCACGGCAACAAGGGCGTTATCTCCCGCATTCTCCCGCAGGAGGATATGCCTTTCCTCCCGAACGGCCAGCCGCTCGATATAGTCCTTAACCCCCTTGGCGTTCCGTCCCGTATGAATATCGGGCAGGTGCTTGAAGTCCACCTCGGACTCGCGGCCAAGGAACTCGGCTGGAAGATAATGACCCCCGTCTTCGACGGCGCTCACGAGCAGGACATCTCCAAGTGCCTCGAGCTCGCGGGCTACGACAAGAGCGGCAAGATGACGCTTTACGACGGCCGCACCGGCGAGGCCTTCGACGGCCCCGTCACCGTCGGTTATATGTATTACCTCAAGCTCGCCCACCTCGTCGACGACAAGATCCACGCCCGCTCGACAGGCCCCTACTCGCTCGTCACCCAGCAGCCTCTCGGCGGCAAGGCGCAGTTCGGCGGCCAGCGCTTCGGCGAAATGGAAGTCTGGGCCCTCGAGGCCTACGGCGCCGCCTACACGCTCCAGGAGATACTCACCGTCAAGTCGGACGACGTCATAGGCAGAGTCAAGACCTACGAGTCGATACTCAAGGGTCAGAACGTCCCGACTCCGGGCATCCCCGAGTCGTTCAAGGTGCTCGTGAAAGAACTCCAGTCGCTTGCGCTCGACGTCAAAGTGCTTGACAGCAAGGGCGAACCCGTCGACATAGCCACCAACTTCGACAAGGAAGACGACGTCCCCGCCTCGATAGGCAGAAGCGTCGAGTTCCAGAGCGAATACGTGGCCGACGACAGCGAAATCAAACAGAATTACCTCATCGAAGACGAAAACGGCGACGCAGTCGAAGAGCCCGTTTCGTCCGACGAGCAGGATTATTGATAAGGGAGGCCGAAATAAATGGAATTCAAGACTTTTGAATCGATAAAGATAGGGCTTGCCTCTCCCGACGAAATAAGAAGCTGGTCTTTCGGCGAAGTCAAAAAGCCCGAGACCATTAACTACCGCACCCTTAAACCCGAGCGCGACGGTCTTTTCTGCGAAAAGATCTTCGGGCCCACCAAGGACTGGGAGTGCTCCTGCGGCAAATACAAGAGAATAAGCTACAAGGGCAAGATATGCGAACGCTGCGGCGTCGAGGTAACGAGAAACAAGGTCCGCCGCGAGAGGATGGGCCACATCGAGCTTGCAGCCCCCGTGTCGCATATATGGTATTTCAAGGGTATGCCCTCGAGAATAGGCCTTATGCTCGACATCTCGCCGAAGGCTCTCGAAAAGGTGCTTTACTTCTCGTCCTACATCGTAACGGAAGTTGACGAGGACGGCGCCGCCTACGGCAGAATAGAGAAGAAGGAAATACTCTCCGAGAAGGAATACCGCGACCTCAAGGAAAAATACGAAGACGACTTCCAGGCCGAAATGGGCGCCGAAGCCATCAAAAAGCTTCTTGATGAGATAGACGTCGAAGAGCTGTCCAAAGAGCTCCGCGAAGAGCTCGACGAGGCGACGGGTCAGAAGAGGTCGAAGCTCTTAAAGCGCTTCGAGACCGTCGAGTCGTTCAGACTTTCCGGAAACAAACCCGGCTGGATGATCCTCGAAGTCCTCCCCGTCATACCGCCGGACCTCCGTCCGATGGTCCAGCTCGACGGCGGCCGTTTCGCGACGAGCGACCTTAACGACCTTTACCGCCGCGTCATAAACAGAAACAACCGTCTCCGTAAGCTCATAGAGCTTCAGGCTCCCGA
>JAEEIO010000114.1 GCA_016281405.1 Clostridiales bacterium
TGCCGCGATCTCCTTTTCCTTGTCGGCGACGGCGTTGTCGAAGGCGGTCGAGGCCTCCCTGACCTTCGTATTATAAGCGCTTAGCTTGCCGTTGAAGGCGTTTCGCTCGCTTTTGAGCGACTTGGAGGTCGCCTCGAGCGCCGCGGCCCGTTTTTTGAATTCCGCCTCGGCCTTTTTATAGCCCTCCTCTGCGGCGGCTTTCTCCTCCGAAAGCTCGGTTTCGGCCGAAGCTATTTTCTCGGTGAGGCCGTCTCTGAACTCCTCGTATCTGGCCTCGATACGGATCTCGGAGAGAGGCTTTATCTTCTCCTTGAAGGCCTCTACCGCGGCAAAATATCCGTCGGTCGTCGCTTTTTCCCGCTCGGCCGACTTTATTCTTATGAAAAGGTCGGTTTTAAGCTCCGACGTAAAAGCCTTTTCCTTTACGTAGACGAATAGCGTTATTCTGCCGCTTCCCGCGTCGGTGTATTCGTCCTCTATCGAGAAATATCTCGGCGACGAGACGATGCCGACGACGTCAAAGGTTTTGTAATCGGTGCCGAAAAGGTCTTCACGGTCTTCGACGGTAAGCGTTTCGGCCGCCTTTTCTTTGTCGGCGCCGACGCCGTGGAACTGCACGACGCACTCGTTTTCGTTTTCGGGCATTCTGCCCGAGACGAGCTCGAGGCGGTTAATATAATCGGGATTTTCCTGCGACAAATCGTCGGGGACTGTCTCGATCCTCGCCGCGTATTTGGTCTCGTCGAGCATCGCGCCGACGTCGGCCGAGGTCGCGGCGTAGACGCCGCTCACGTCCTCCATCTCGCGGACGGCGTTTATATCGTTGCCGTTGAAGCCGAAGGTCGATAAAACGCGCAGATCCATAAAGCGCGTTTTCGTATAGTATTCGTCAATGGCGCCCACCATGTCGGGCGTCACCGACAGAAGTCCCGCGAGAAAGCCCGTCCCGAGCGCGACTATCAGCATTATGGCGATAAATCTGCTGAAGCTTTTGAATATCTCGCGGAAGAAGAGTTTTCCGAGGCTTTTCAAATCACCATTCAATCCTTTCGGCGGGCACGGGGCTCTCGTTTATCTCGTTTGATATGACTTTGCCGTTCTTGATTTTTATAACTCTGTCCGCCATGGCGGTAATCGCGGTGTTGTGGGTTATCAGCACGACGGTCTTGCCCGTCTTTTCACAGGTCTCGCGTAACAGCTTGAGTATGTTTTTGCCCGTTTCGTAGTCGAGAGCGCCGACGGGCTCGTCGCAAAGCAGTATTTTCGGATTTTTGGCAATGGCTCTCGCTATCGCGACGCGCTGCTGCTCGCCGCCCGAAAGCTGAGCGGGAAAATAGTTCTCGCGTTCGGCAAGACCGACGGAGGCGAGAGTTTCTTCGGGCGAAAGCGGATCGTCGCATATCTCTGCCGCAAGCTCGACGTTTTCGAGCGCGGTGAGGTTTTGTATGATATTGTAGAACTGAAAAACGAATCCGACGTCGTGGCGGCGGTAGTTAACGAGTTTTCTTTTTGAAAGGGACGAGATCTCGACGCCGTCGAGAGTTATTTTTCCGCTGTCGGCTCTGTCCATACCGCCGAGGAGGTTGAGCATAGTGGTCTTGCCCGCGCCCGAGGGGCCGCAGACGACGCAGAACTCGCCCTTTTCTATCTCAAGGTCGAGCCCGTCGGCGGCGTTAAAGGAAACGCTTCCCGTCTTATAGCTTTTTACAACGTTTTCGAAAGTAATGTAGGCCATGTCGCATCTCCGTTTATTATGTCGTTTTATGATATTATAATATTATTTACGCGTTTTGTCAAAGGTATAAGGCCGGCGGCAAACAAAAATGTTTACTTTTGGAACGTTTCGTTGTATAATATATAAAAAGTCAGGATAATAATTCTGGATTTCGGAGATGATTATTATGGCGAAACGTCCCGACGGGCGCGTTATAAAAGGGATGGATCCCTTACAGAAAATCATGCCCTACATAATGAAACAGCGTTATGACAGCATGAACATGATGAAAAACACCTACGACTGCAAGCCGCTCGACGACTACATAGCAAAGCGCGCCGCCGAAGGCGTCGAGGTGAACTATATGCAGCTTTTCATAGCCGCGATGGTCCGCACGATAGCGTTGAAGCCTCAGCTTAACCGCTTTATCATAAACGGAAAGATATACGCGAGAAACGACATTTCGGTAAGCTTCGTCATCCACCGCTCTTTAAGGGGCGACGACGACGGCGGCACCACCTTAAAGCTCCACTTCAAGGGCACCGAAACGATCGACGAGATAGGCGCGGTAATGAGAGCCGCCATAGACGAAAACCTCCACAACACCGCGAACGGCACCGACAATCTCGCGGGCGCCTTAACGAAAGTCCCCGGATTTCTCATAAAAATCGGCGTAAACTTCCTTATGTGGCTCGACAAGCACAGCCTGCTCCCGAAAAAAATCATCGACTTAAGTCCCTTCCACACGACCTTTTGGGTTACGAACCTGAAGTCTATAGGGCTTGACTACATCTATCACCACATCTACCAGTTCGGCACCACGGGCTTCTTCTGCTCGATAGGCAAGGAGCACATGACTCCCGCCGTCGAAAAAGGCACGGGCGACATAGTAAAGGAAAAACTCATAGATATCGGCATGGTCTCGGACGAGAGGTATTGCGACGGTCTCTATTTCTCGAGAGCGTTACGGCTTTACAAAAAGCTTTTGGCCGACCCCGCGGAGCTCGAGGCTCCGCTCGACGCCATAGTCGAAGATAAGAAATAAAACAATCAAAAAGCCTCCGCTATGCCGACTGTTCTTAAGGACAGTCGGCAAATGATGAGTTCCGCTTGCGCGGCACATGATGAGCGCTTTCGCGAATGATGAACGGCTTCGCCGAATGATGAGCGCTTTCGGCGCATGAAACGGAACTCATTTCATCATTTTGCGGTGAA
>JAEEIO010000115.1 GCA_016281405.1 Clostridiales bacterium
GGAAAACGACGGAGATGAAAAACAATGATAAAAAGCATGACGGGATTCGGCCGGGGAGTTTTTGAGAACGAAAAGCGAAGCGTGACGGTCGAGATCAAATCGGTAAATCACCGCTTTTTCGATTTCAATCTGAAAATATACCGGATTTATTCAAAGTTTGAGGACAGGATCCGCGCGGAGGTGGCGGCGGCGGTATCGAGAGGCAAGATCGACGTCTACGTCTCTGTCGTGAATAAGCAGGAGGACGGCGTCGACGTCAAGCTCGACCGCTCGCTCCTCGCGGGATACTTAAAAGCCTACGCTCTGCTTCGCGACGAATACGGACTTAAAGACGATATTTCGGTCATGACCGTCGCGAGAAACTCCGACCTCTTCACACAAAACAAAATAGAAGAGGACGACGAGGAGGTCTACGCCGACATAAAGACGGCTTTGGACGCCGCTTTGACGGAGTTTTCGGCCATGCGTAAGGCCGAGGGAGAGCACCTCGCGGCAGACCTTACAGGCTACCTCGAAAAGCTCGAAAAAGCTACCGTCTTCATAAAAGAGCGTTCGCCCCAAAGAGTATCGGATTACCGCGCACGGCTCGAGGCAAAGATCAAAGAACTGCTCGGCGACGTAAACGTCGACGAACAGCGGCTTATTATCGAGACCGCCCTCTACGCCGATAAGATAGCCGTCGACGAGGAAACGGCGCGCCTTGAAAGCCATTTCAAGCAGTTCAGAAAGATGATTGGTAGCGGCGAGCCGATAGGTAAGAAAATGGATTTTCTCGTCCAGGAGATAAACCGCGAGATAAACACAACGGGCTCCAAGTCGAACGACCTCGAGATGAGCAACACCGTCGTCGAAATGAAGTCGGAGCTTGAGAAGATACGCGAACAGATACAAAACGTCGAATAAGAGGTAGGAATATGAAATTCATAAGCATCCATCACGGCAATCTTGTAGCGGCCGACCGCGTTGTCGCCGTCCTTAATCCCCAGAGTTCTCCCGTCAAACGCCTTATTCAGACGGGCCGCGACGAAAAACGTCTTATCGACGCTTCGGGCGGCAAAAAGACCAAGTCGGTAATAATCACCGACAGCGATCACATAATACTTTCGAGTTTACAGAGTCAGACTCTCTCGAAGCGCCTTTCTGACGGCGCTCCCGACGTCATAACGGAGGATGAGGACGATGAGTGACGTATTTGTCGTATCGGCCCCGTCGGGCACCGGAAAGGGAACGGTAATAAAAAGACTTCTTGCCGACTATCCCGACGTCTATTATTCCGTCTCGATGACGACGAGAGCCCCGAGAGAGGGAGAAGTAGACGGCGTCGACTACCATTTCGTCAGCCGCGAAGCTTTCATAAACAAGCTTGAAAACAACGAGATACTCGAATTCACCGAGTATTGCGACAACTTTTACGGCACGCCGCTCGATATTCTCAAGGCGCAGATAGCAAACGGCAGAAAATGCCTTTTGGAGCTTGACGTCATCGGCGCGAAAAACGTCAAAAAAATAATGCCCGACGCGGTGCTTGTATTCATAGCGCCGCCCTCGCTCGAGGAACTTGAAAGGCGTCTTCGCAAGAGAGGCACCGAGACCGAAAAGTCTATAAGAAAGCGCCTCGCGACGGCGAGAAAAGAAATGCGGGCGCGCAAATACTTCGACTTCACAGTAATAAACGACGACCTTGACGCCGCGGTTGCGGCTTTGGAAAATATAATAATAAACGAGGTAAAGTAAAATGAAATTCCAATCCTTCAACACTCTGATCAAGGGCAACCAGACCAAGTATTCGTTGGTAATCGCCGCTTCCAAAAGGGCGCGCGCTATCTCCGACCGCGCCGCCGAAGAGGGCGTTATGCTCGACGAAAAGCCCATATTGCTCGCCCTCGGCGACATCGAGGACGGCAAGGTCACCTACAAGACCGAGGAATGATCTGAAACAAGACGGAAAAAGGGAGGGGAAGAGTATGAGAATAGCGTCCGTGGCCGTAAGCAATATGAAAGCGCTCGGCGACAGGCTGTTCGATTACTGCGTCCCCGAAAAGCTTTGGAATACCGTCCGTCCCGGCGCTTTCGTGCTTATCGGCTTCGGAAAGGCCGATAAAAGAACGAAGGGCATAGTCTTTTCGCTTCGCGACGGCGAGCCCGAAAGAAAGCTTAAACCGATATACGCCGTTTTGGATAACTCGGCCTTGCTTTCCGACGAGGCGATGAAGATAGCGGAATACGTCACCAAAAGGTGCTTCTGCACCTATTACGACGCCGCGAGGCTTTTAATCCCATACGGCTGCGATTTCAACGTCGAGGAGACCGTATCGGCTCTGCCGCAGGAAAACGGCGCGGCGCCTATGTCGCCTTTGGAAGAGGAGATTTACCGCTACGTTTCCGAAAAGGAAAGAGTCACGGTGACGGCAATTTTGGACTCCTTCGGCGACAGCGCAAGGATGGTCTTGGGAACGCTTCGTTCGAAGGGCTATATCACGACCGACGCCGACGTAAAGCAAAACGTAGGAGATCTTCTCGTAAGGCTTGTTTCCATAGCCGTCAACGGGAAAACGCTTGCAGAAAATCTGAAGTGTAAACGCACGGGAGCGCGTCAGGCGGCTTTGCTCGAATACCTAAAGGAACACGGCGAGTCCTCTGTCAAAGAGGTCTGCTATATGACGGGCGCCTCTGCCGCCGCGGTAAACGGCTATATCAAAAAAGGCGTTTTATCGGCGAGGCTCGAACAGGTATACCGTCTTCCTAAAATCACCGAGAGCGAGTCTCCCGCGGAAATAGTCTTGAGCGACGAACAGCAGGCCGCATTCGAGGGTATTTTATCAAAAGAAGGCTTTTCGCCCTCGCTCCTTTACGGCGTGACGGGAAGCGGCAAAACGCACATATATCTTAAACTCTGCGAGAACGCCGTAAATAACGGCAAAACCGCCATAGTCCTTATGCCCGAGATCGCTCTCACCTCGCAGGTCATAACGAGATTTTACAGGGTATTCGGAAGAAAAATCGCGATAATTCACTCCGCTCTTTCGGCGGGCGAGCGGTCGGACGAGTGGAAAAGGCTCAAAAACGGCGACGCCGTGATAGCCGTCGGCAC
>JAEEIO010000116.1 GCA_016281405.1 Clostridiales bacterium
ATCCACGGCAGAGAATTTCCTGCTTATGCTGCGGCCGGATAAACAGTATTCCTCGATCGAGGCAATGGTTCTGGATATCGCGCTGATCCTCCATATGGAGCACGGCGGCGGCAACAACTCGACCTTTACGACGCACGTCGTCACGTCGTCGGGGACCGATACCTATTCCGCGATAGCGGCGGCGCTCGGTTCTCTGAAAGGGCCGCGTCACGGCGGCGCAAATATCAAAGTCGTCAAGATGTTCGACGATATGAAGCAAAGCGTCGATACGCGCGACAGGGCCGCGGTAAAGGACTATCTTGCGAAGCTTTTGGATAAGGAAGCATTCGACGGCGCGGGGCTTATTTACGGCATGGGACACGCCGTTTATTCGAAATCCGACCCGAGGGCTGATATTCTCAAAAAGTGGGCAAGCGCCCTCGCGGTTGAAAAGGGCAACGAAGAAGAGTTCGCGCTTTTCGAATACGTTGCGAAGACCGCTCCCGAGATCATCGCCGAAAAGCGGAAAATATACAAGGGCGTCAGTGCGAACGTCGACTTTTACTCAGGGCTTATTTACCGTATGCTCGGTCTTCCCTGCGAGCTTTTCACGCCGATTTTCGCCGTCGCGAGAATTGCGGGTTGGAGCGCTCACCGCATCGAAGAGATACAAAACAACGGAAAAATAATCAGACCCGCGTATA
This sequence comes from Clostridiales bacterium, assembly GCA_016281405.1. Lineage (GTDB taxonomy): Bacteria > Bacillota > Clostridia > Oscillospirales > RGIG5299 > RGIG5299. The sequence goes on from JAEEIO010000116.1 coordinate 684, forward strand.
TAAACGTAAAGCCCGAGTGTAAATACGTCCCCTTAAACGAGAGATAAACCGATAAAAAGGCGTCAAATGGCGCCTTTTTTATTTGAAATAATAAGTCGAATATGTTATAATTAAATAAATATATGAATTACAAACCGAAACAGATTGTCAGAGGTGCGCTATGAAAAAGATACTTTGCGTTTTGCTCGCGGTCTTGACGTGCGCGACGCTCTCGTCGTGCGAACTGCTTGAAATGCTCAATCCGACGACTTCTTCCGAGGTCGCGTCGTCAGACGTATCTGAAGTCGACGTTTCTTCCGACGTCGGCTCGTCCGATGCCGATAGCGTCCCCGATTCGTCGGAGCCCGGGGAAAGCTCGGACACCGAGAGTTCGGAGCCCGAGGAGAGCGACGTTTCTTCGCTGCCCGAAGGCAGTTCCGACGTTGAGAGCGACCCCGTGGGAAACGAGTCTTCGGAGCCCGAAAACTCTTCGGAGGAACAGACCTCTTCGGAGCAGAAAATCGCCGTTTCGTCGGTTGCGATAACCGCGGCGTCCGACACCGTTAAGGTGGGCGGCAAGTTAAAGCTCTCGGCTGACGTTTTGCCCGAAGACGCGACCGTGAAGGCCGTCAAATGGTCTGTTTCGTCGGGTAAGGATTACGCTTCTATATCGTCCTCGGGCGAGCTTACGGGCAAGGCCGCGGGAGCGGTCGTCATTCGAGCCGACGCGACCGACGGCTCGGGGAAATACGCCACCTTCAAGGTGACCGTGACGAGCGATGAAAAGATAACCATTCACGCCGAAAAGGACGTCCTTCACATCGGCGACGGCGTGCAGCTTTATTACGAATTTGACGACGGCGTGACCGAGGACGCCGTCACATGGGCCGTAGTGAGCGGCGACGCCGTAACGGTATCCGACCACGGCGGTCTTACGGCCGTTAAGCTCGGCACGGCAAAGATAAAGGCGACTGCCGCGGGCGACTCCTCGGTTTACGGATACTACGTGTTTACGGTCGAGGCCGTGAAGGTCTCTTCCCTCTCGCTTTCGGCGGGATCTTCCACCGTCACCGTCGGCAAAACGCTTACGGTAAACGTAACTATCCAGCCCGAAAACGCCGACAACAAAGATGTGACGTGGTCTGTTTCGTCGGGGTCAAGCTACGCCAAGGTCGACCAGAACGGCGTTGTGACGGGCCTCAAGAAAGGCTCGGCAACTATAAAGGTTACGGCCAAGGACGGCTCGGGCAAGTCGGCAACGCTGAAAATCTCCGTCGAGGAGGCGGGAGCCTTCGCGGGTTCGGGAACCAAGACCGACCCCTATCTCATTTCGACTTCCGACGACCTCGCTAATCTCTCGTCCGTCCTCAATAAGAGCGGCTATTATTTCAAACAGACGGCCGACATCAGTCTTGAAAACCACTCGCCGTGGAAGCCTATAGGCAACGACAATAAACACTTCAAGCATAATTACGACGGCGGCGGCTTCAATATAACGGGTCTCACCCTCTCGGGCGACGAATACTACGGCGGCCTTTTCGGTTACGTTGAAAACGGAGTTTTCTCTAATATAAATATCGAAGGTTTTTACGCCGATGTCGACGCGAGCTGCATTGGCGGCGTCGCGGGGACCGCTTACAAATCGTCCTTTGAAAACTGCCGCGTGAGCGGCGAGATAAAGGCGGGAAGCAATTTGGGGCTTCTTGTCGGTCAGATCATAGCGGAGGACAAGACCGTTACGGTCAATAACTGCTCGGCGTCGGGCAAGATTACGGGCGATTCCTATATCGGCGGCCTTATCGGTCAATTCGACTCCGATTACGACAACCAAAAGACTAAGGTAACCAAATGCCACGCCGACGTCGATATTTTCGACGGTCTCGAGGACGTCGGCGGACTAATCGGAAAATTCAACTCGGGAACCGTTGAGAATTGCTATGCCACGGGCGACATAAACATAAAAGGAAGCCTTTGCCACGGCGGACTTATAGGCGAAGTTTATGAAAAGTCCGAGATAAGCCGCTGCTACGCGACGGGCAATCTCTCCTGTAACGCGACGTCGGGCTACGGCGCGGGCGCCTTCACGGGCGGACTTATAGGCTATATGCTTTCACGCGTTTCCGTCCACGACTGCTACGCGACGGGCAACGTCACCTGCAAGGGCTCGTGGAGCGACTGCCAGGATCACAATACCTATAACGGCGGCGTGTGGATCCGTTACAGAAATCCCGTCGGCGCGCTTATCGGCTGCGTTTACGCGGTCAGCTCCAATGATAAGATAACCGTTTACAACTGCTATGCGACGGGCACGGTAAAGAACGACAAAGTGTGCGTTACCGACAACGTGCGGTGCGACGGTTCGCTTATAGGTCTTATTCACGACGTCGCAACGGTGAAGCTTATTAAAAGCGAGTATCGCGTTTCAAGCGCTACGCTTATTAACGATAAGCACATAGACATAACGGAAGATATGCTTACCGAAACGATGATAGGAAAACTCGGAAACAACTACTGCGTAAGCTCCTTGGAAGAGTATTTTACGCCGGGCAATTATATTGTCAGGAATTCAACCAACGCGCTCGTCGGGCAGTATAAGTCGCTTCCCTCTTACAGGGTGGTCACCAACATAACCAAGTCCGACCTTTCAAATCAGGCGACTTTTGAAGGATTTGATTTTTCGAAGGTCTGGAAGATGGGTTCTGACGGGCCTGTTCTCAGATAATCAGAGATAAAAAAATACCCGCCGCGGCGGGTATTTTTTTATTTGCTTATTTTTTCTTCTTAAGTAAAACCATTACTATCAAAACGACGACCGCCGCAAGCAGAATCGAACCGATTATTATCGCCGCGATTATAAGCCCCGTCAATCCGTCGGCAGTCTGCGGCGAGACGTCCGACGAGGGTAAAACTTCGGTTTCGGAAGAGGTAACGTCGCCGATAATTCTGGCCTTAAAAGTCACCGTTAAGGGTTCGTCGAGTTCGTCGCAGTAGACTTTTATCTGCGTCGAATAATCGCCGGGTTCAAGGCCTCGGCGGAGTCTTGCAGACCAGTTGTAGCCGCTGTCGGTGCCTGCGTTCAGGGATACGAGGGTGCCGTTGTTCGTCTGAATATCGAAAAACGACGTATCGGCGTCGCCTAGGACGAGGTGGACGTTATGAAGGTTTCCCGTTCCCGTAGAGCGCACTACGATATCGAACGATGGCTGCTCGCCGTAGCCGTATTCAAGGGTGCCGAAATCGACTCCGTCCGAGGCCATGGCGTAGGTTATCTTGACGTCGCTCTCGACGACCGTGAACAACACGTTTGCGCTGGTGCCGGTGTAGACGTTTTCGGAGATGATATAGACATAAGACAAGTATTCGCCTATGCCGAGGCCCGCCTTGGGCCTTACGCTCCAGGTGGTATCGTCGGTCTCGCCCGGCTTTATGTTGTGAGGCTTTTTGTTCTCAATTATTTCGCAGAAGTCTGAAGGCTCGAAAACAGCGAGTGTCGGGTCAATCACTTCGTATTCGCCGACGTTCTTAACGCTTATGGGATAGACCGGTCTTTCGGTGTAGCCGAGCGGAAGGTCTGTTATGTCAACAGACGACATTTCGACTTCGGTCATGTTTTCGGGGAGCGCCCACTCTAACGTGAATACGTCGCTGTAAACGGGATTATCGGAATTGATATTCGCGGCGATACGATATTCCTGATAAAAAGGATTATTATACTCCATCGTCGTATAAGGCGACGTAATATAATCATTGTTAGCCCAATCGTATTTTGCGCTGTCCCGCGACTGAAGCATAAAGTCTTCGCACGGGATATTCGTCTCCCACGTTATCGTGACGGTTTTACCCGTTGTGGTTTTTGCGCTTTGCGGCTGCACGGTGAAGACGA